>JABJFI010000117.1 GCA_018662825.1 Methanobacteriota archaeon
ATCTAGTTCTTTATCTTCAACCTCTAACATCAGTGCACGCACACTTTTGGTTTCTGCTTGGAAAGTGATTGGATCTACTTCCTCGTGTTCGAATGCGAATTCTTCGGAATCACTTTCATCAGTCATGTCACATGGTAATCTAAATTCTATTTATTCATATCGTAGTGTATGAATTATGTTTGCTCTGAGTTAAAACGCATAAATAGGTCTAGGACACACCGTGAACAATGTCTTTAGCAAATATATGTAAGCCAAAGGTTTATGAGGAAGCATTTTGATTTACTATCGAAAAGAATGGTTGAGATGTCAAAAAAAATTAGGAAGGTAACTTCCGCTACACCAAGTGTTCTCATCGGTGGTGCCGGTGGATTTTGGGGTGACAGAACTTATGCTCCAGTGGACATGCTAACTCACAATGACTTGGATTATATCACAATGGATTACCTAGCAGAAGTCACAATGTCAATCATGTCAAAATCTTACAGTTCGAACCCAAAATTAGGTTGGGCTACCGATTTAGAAAGGTGGCTAAAGAAGGGAGGGATCTCTCTACTCCGTGAAAAAGGTGTGCGATTGGTCACGAATGCTGGTGGCGTAAATCCAGTTTCATGTGCTCAAATGGTCCTAGATGTTGCATGCTCTATCGGTTGGACAAATTGCCAAGTAGCAGTTGTCACTGGTGATAATGTCCTTTCGATTCTCCATTCTTCCGCAAAGGAGGGGGAGCAATTTCAACATATGTTTGACAAATCAAAAGAGCCCCTACTCCATCATGATGAAATTATTGCAGCCAACGCTTACCTTGGGGCCGGCCCGATTGGAAGGTCAATTGCAAAGGGTGCTGATATTGTTATCACTGGCAGAGTTGCAGATGCATCCCTCATTGTTGGATGCATGCTTCACGCATCAGGTTGGGCGCAGAATGCTGAAAATGAGAGCCTCCCTATTTGCGGGCCCATACACTCATGGAGTGAAAAAGAAGAACAAGAATCTCTAGACCTCTTGGCAGGATGGTCGGTTGCAGGCCATCTAATTGAATGTGGGGCCCAGGTATGTGGTGGTAATTTTACAAATCTTCCAGCAAATGTTGACATTAGTGATATTTCATATCCAATTGCAAAAATTAGTTTTGATGGTTCATCGATCATAATGAAATCTAAGGGTGGAGGTATTGTCAATAGAGCTTCTGTGATAGAGCAATTATTGTACGAAATTGATGACCCTTCGAATTATATTACTCCTGATGTTATTGTCGATATTTCAATGATTTCTATCGAGGAGTTAGGCGATAATCAAGTTAAGGTTTCTTCAGTTTCAGGGCGAATTCCCCCTGAAAGACTCAAGATTTCATCCTGTTATCATGATGCATATTTCATTACATCTCAACTACTAGTACCTGGTCCAGAACCGTTAGCAAAAGCACAACAAACCGACAAGATTCTTCGAAAGCGAGTGGCGCATCTAAAAGATATCATCATCGAAACTGAATTCTTTGGAGCAGGCGCATCATTACCTTTAGGCTTGAGAAAACTTCTCGATAAAACAACTAATTCAAACCCTAGGGAAATACTTGTTCGCTGGGGAGTGTCATCAACAAATAGACAATCTCTCAATGTTTTCGCATCTGAAATTGCACCACTAGTCCTTACCGGCCCAGCAGGTGTTTCAGGTTATAGCGCACGTTCTAAGCCTCGCAAACAACTTGCATTTTTCCCAACCTCCATCGGACGTAAGCATGTAGAAGAACAAGTCGAAATTACATTTATTCACACTCTTCGCTCTGAAATTGAAGAGAGATATCCGTGGCTAAAACGCAATGTAACTACTCGTATTGACAACGTGATGATGAATTCTGATTCAAGAACGAAATTGGCCGTTGCTCGAGTAATAAGGAGGCGGCTTCATATGCCACGAATTTGGAAGGCGGTTAATTGATGAAAACAAAACGTGTTTACCTTCGAGAACTTGCTCATGCACGTTCAGGAGACAAGGGGGATTTGGTCAATATTGCCCTAATTGCTCATGATGAAGAGGCTTTTGAAATTCTCAAACAGGGAATTACAACTGAGATCCTTAAATCTTGGTTTGAAGGGTGGACTGAGGGGCCTTTTGAAATTTATTCGATTGAAAGTATTCATTCATTGAATTGTATTATTCACAATGTCTTACAAGGTGGGGGAACAACTTCTCGACGCTTAGATGCTCAAGGAAAAGCACTTGGCCAAGCCTTGCTTCAAGCATGGATTGAAGTTTAGCTAAAATCTGTGCGGTTGTAAGAAAAATAAAACACTGCAACAGTTGCTACAAAGATTGCAAGCGAAATGGATAGCGCCTCTGTTGTGAATACTGAATCACTTTGCACCCCAACCTCTTCTCCATTTTTTCCTCTATGATGGATTCACTTGATTTCTAATCTCAGTAATTCCGCATGAGATGTCTAAAATAGGTAGATGACACACCGTGGCCTCTGTTTTGAGAACTCAACGCTTACGAATTACAGCACCCAAAAGCACAATCATTGTCAGGAATGAATCAATGCCGTTCAGACCAAGTATGTTTGAATCTCCAGAATCATCGTCCCAAACTGATTCTGTAATTGTGAATTGGTCGCCAATGGTCCCATCAATTCGATAATGCGTCAGTGAAAGTTGTGCGTCATTTCCATCATAGACCAACCGCGTCCAACCATAGGAATTATTTTCTCGGAATGCACTCCATTCTGGTTGTGGCTCATCCAATTCCTCGTATGCAGAACGTCCAGCGATTCCAATAACCAAATGAATCGGTCCTTGCCCTCGAGAAAAGAGATTGTCCTTGCCGGTATCCATGACGGTTTCCGCTGAAACTGGCCAGGTCCGTTCATAGAAATGGTCGTGGCCCGCAATCACGAGATCAACACCCTGTGCAACGTAGAGTTCTTCCAATGCATTCCGCAGTTCAACTTCAGAGCCATGATAACTGTTACTGGAATACATCGGTTTATGCCCATAGACAATCACGAAAGGCGTAACATCACGGTTCACCGAAGAAAGGTCCTGCTCAATCCATGAATATTGTGTACTTCCTACTGAATAATCATGTTCTGTCGACATGAATACCATGTGTACTCCAGGGACATCACGACTGTACCAGAACGTTTCAGATTCTATTTGTTGGTCGGAATCGAAACGGTGTTCGTATGGTGCAAATTCATACCCTGGCTCATTCTCATGGTTTCCTACAGCAGTAACCCAAGGGATATGTGTCATACTTTCTTGTTGAAACTGAAACCATGAGTCCCAAGCCGATTGTTCACCATCTGCATATGCGATATCACCTGAAACGGTAACCATCTGAGCCTTTTCATCTGCAATGATAGCTTCGGTAACGTCCATTGCTTCACTCGAATCACCATGGTCTGCAATCGCAATCCACTCAAAATGAGTTTCTGTAGGGTCAATGGTGGTGAAACTGTACCAATCCGACATTTGAGAGTTTTGAGTTCCCACGCGATACTCAATTTCCTCACCAAGTGGAAGTCCAGTCATTGTAGCCATATGAAATGCCATGTTATGGTTGCCATAACAATAGGATTCTGCATTTGCTTCCAACGCCTCAGAGCCCCATTGATATTCGACAATTTGGTTCATACTTCGGCCAGTTTTAGCCCAAAGAACAGACATTTTCGTTGGGTCATCGGTCATCTGAAGATGTATTTGTTGACTTGCACTGTCGGAAGAAACAACCAGTCCTGGGCAATCTTGCAGTGCTTCCCCCAAACTTTGGGCTCCAGCAACTGGCGCAAGAAGCAAAACCGCCACTAAAGAAAAGAGAATCCTCACAATCAACTCTCACAGTTCATAGAACTTAGAATTAATGCACGGGCCTCAAATGGGCAATAAGGCTGGGGGAAAAGGAACTTGAGAGGCGTGTATACACCTTCTCGTATCAATTTGTAGTGAATGTTTGAACATCGGTCCAGTGGTCCCCACTAGGTCCTTCACCTAGAATTCTCCATGAATAAGTGGAACCAGTAACTAGGCTGGTGAGATTTTCCTGTTCCAAACCAACATCGGCCAAACCTTGACTTGTGCATGAAGTCCAAGCAGATTTCACTGTACCTCCATCAACAAGACCCCAGCAGAGAGTTTGATTGACATCAGTTCCATTGTCGTAATTCTGCCAATGAACTGTAGCAGAAGAAGAAGTAAGATTGCTGGTTGAAAAACCGCGCAACAGACTTGGATAATCATAGACCCAACCTCGAAGAGGGTCATCGTTCCAAATGGTGAGGTGGTCGACTACGGCAAAGGTCGCTGCATCGATAGGCAATCCCCAGGCTTGGAAGTACGGGACGAGGTTCATGCCTGTTTCATTTGACATGCGAGCAGCCCATGAGTTGTATTCTTGAGCATCATTGGATGGTTGGCTTAACGAGGAGTTGTAGTAGTGCTGAAAGGCTCGAGTATAAACATCCCAACCGAATTCCTCTTGAATCTGCATGTGTGTTTCCAGTGCTGTCCAAACACTCCATTGAGAGATTTGTGCTCCTGCATTGAAGTAACCCTCAGTTCGTGTTTCTCTATTGCTTTGACTCATAGAGCCATGCCCTGAGCCTAAATCGACACCGACCAATTCGGTCATTATGTAGGCCGAAAAGAGATTGCAAGTAGTCTCGGTATTCCCTGGTAAAGTTGCAGACATCCACTGATGATTATGTCCCAATTCGTGGAACATTCCCCAATCGCCCTGTGTTGACATATGGCTGAGGTTGGTGACATCGGGGGCGCTGACGGTATGGGCCATGAACGGATAACCTGAATGCATCCACCCTGCACTGATTTGAATATCAAAGACAGCTCGTTCGATGCGTGTCCAAGGGATATAGCCACTCAAATTATGTTCCATTTGGAGTGCAGTATCCCACCAATTCATCAGTTCTACGACCGTATCCAAGTTCCGAATATCGGCTGAAGGTACCGTCAGAATGAAAAATTCACCTTCCAACTCAGCCCAAGGTGCAGGATGCAATCGCTGAGTTGTATTCCATTCTTGAGCGGTTGTAACCCCGTGGATATACCGAGGTGCTTTGACAGCATTTTCGATAGTGACATTGAGCATTCCGAAAGTAGAGTCCGGTGGGAATGTAATGTAAATCAGTCCACCGAAGGTATTGCCAACATGCATATTTGTCGAATCGATAACCCAATTTCGGTGAATCTTTGGATGGCGGTCCAGTTCATCCTTGTTCCACAAGGAATCAGAATGGGCACCAACTTGAATTCGAACATTTTGATTGACCAAAGAAGCAGGAACTGTGACATTAACCGTTTCTCCCGCTGCCGCATATAACCCCGTTCCCATCATGCCATGGCTGCGTGCACCTGCATATCCAAAGCCACTTGGCAGACCGATGTAATCTCCGTTTATTGATACGAACTCTGTAACACGTGGAGCATTAGTTGGAACCTCGCCAGGGAAATCAACAGTACTCGGATGAGCGATAAGTTCGTCCGCCGGCAGTCTCAGATAGAGCCCCTCTTCAATTGCCAGACGAACATCTGCAATTGGGTCAGCATCCAAATCATATTTGTTGTCATCAGCAATTTCAGTCCAACCAGTGGTATTGACCATGGAACGTAGAGGTTTCCAAAAGTCAGTGAAATCCAAAGTGAGCATTGCAGTGCTACGTGCTATAGTTTTCTCAACAACAGATGCATCTGAAGTTGGAATCATTGGTCCGGTGGTGAAATGTGCTTCCAAAGCATTGACTGCAGGCAGAGTGCGAAGCAATCGGTGAGGTGGTGTGCTGTCAATTGTAACTTGAACAGAACCAGAATTCGAAGAGACAAATAATCCAGTAGTAGGTGCGATTTTGTTACCTGGGTAATTATGTGCAACATCGGAATTTGAATATGACCAGTACCAGGAATGGCCACCTAAGATGAGACCATGGCCCGAAGTCAAGAACTCTTCGACATCACGGTTTTCAGCATCCGACCAACCGTTCCAAAACTCTCCAACATAGCAATCGAGGCCAGATAATTGATTCGGACTCACCGAGGTTAGAACTGTGAAACCAGCGTTGACTAATTCATCCTCGAAATGGTTGAAATCATTCCAAAGTCCAATGACTCTCCCATCCCCACATGCCCATTTCATTGCATTGAGAGATAATTTCAGTTCCTCACCCATTGATTGTGCGACAAATGATTCATGACCATAGCCGACGATTCTACCTTTTCCAGCATGTGCTGCTGAGGCAATAGGTCGCTGGTCCCAATCAGATAGAATTGGAAACGACCATTCACCAAATGGGAGTATGAGAGAAGGCCACGAACCGCCATAGTCAACTGCAGTTACCCCTCTAGTAATAATCTCCCAATCGGTATTCAAATCGTGAATAGTCATGTTGAGTTGTAACTGGAAAGAGCCACCTGAATTATTGGCATAGATGGTAAATGTCGTGCGAGTCACGCGTGAATTTGGAGTCCCATGGATTGTCCCATCACTTGCAAAGATGAGGCCTGAGGGGAGTGGAGGATGGCTTTCCCAAGTATCGACAGTATCTCCCAAATTAGTGATATTGATGTTCACTGTGCTGTGATTTGATTCAACAACTAATTCAGTTTCATAATAACTGATTCCACTAGGAGTAATATCGACAAATGTCAAAGAAATTTGGGTGCTTGCAACACCTCCTGTATTATTGGCAAAAACTGTGTAAATTGTCTCCGGATAGACCAGATAGGCTGTGCCAGTGATAGCGCCAGTACTGGTATTCAAAACGACACCGAAAGGAAGGCTTGGGTCAATAGACCAAATTATGGGGGCACCACCATCATAGGATGGTTCCAGATCGAGTA
>JABJFI010000066.1 GCA_018662825.1 Methanobacteriota archaeon
AATGTTTTGCATACCAAGTGTTGCTTCAGTAAATAATCTACTTGGGTTCGAAGCAAATGCTCGCAACCCAATATCTGCAGTAGTTGGCCTTGGCCAAGCACTCATGGAAACACCTCAGCGTTTTGAAACCTGAAGGTTCCAAGACATTTCGCCTATTCTATCAATTAAATCTTCGCGGCTCAAAACAAATGATTCTGTTTGGTGTGCACCCAAGATGCATTCACACGCCGCATTCGCAAGCAGTGCTGTATTCCGCACGGATAATTTTTTCGAAATTGCAACTGCAATAGCAACAGCTGCAGCATCAATAAGTCCGATCATTTGCCTCAAATCATCTAGAGTACATGGGGCATGAACAACTTCTTCATTCTTTGAGTAAATTGTTACTCCCGCTTCACCAGATAAGACAACCAAATGACCCCAACCATGTGCATCAATCAATTGGTGTGCAGTATCGCTACCAGTGGGGACCCCAAGTCGACGTCGCATCAATTCAAGACCCTGTGATTGAAACAGAATCCAGTTCACGCCATGAGTTCGATGTAATCCAGTAAGTTTTGGGTCGGCGATTATTGGTACATTATTGTCTTGTGCCACTTTGATAATGCGTTCGGCACCAGCGTCATTAACAACACCTTGTCCATAGTCTGAAAGAATTAGCACATCGGCTGTTTGTACTTCTTCAATTGCCTGGTCATAGAGCGATAAAGATGCATCATTTGGTACTGGGTTGTCATCTTCGACATCCCAACGTAGGAGAAGTTGTTCATCACTTACCAAACTTTCACGTGTAGCCAAAAGGCGTGTTTTCACAGTTGTAGTTCGTCCATCAATAATTGCAATCCCCTCGGTCGCAACCCCTTCTTCGTCTAGTGATTGAAGAATATTCAATCCTGCCCGGTCATCGCCCACTACGCCAAATAAATGACTCTGCAGACCCATCGAGTTTAATCCGCGACCAACGTGTGCAGCAGCACCAACATCCTCTTCTCTCATTGTCTCGCGAAGGACAGGAACTGGCGCCCTAGAATTGAGATTATTTGCATATCCATGAATATAGCAATCCATCATAATATCGCCAATAAGTACCACTTTACAGTCTTCAGTAGCCTTAAGTTGATTTTTGAGATTGTTGAGGTCCTCGTATACGGCTTCTTCTTCATCGGACATACCCATTTGTAACCCTCACATGTGCCCCTAAGGTACCATTCACTTGATATTATCGCGCAATTCTGCAAGTAAACTTGCATGTTGAGCATCAGATATGTCAAGTGTTTCGCGTAGGGTGGCTAACATTGCCCCTTCATCTGTCGTGATAACCCCATCATCTAATGCAGTAATAAGTGCTGATTTGTAGGTGAGATATTTTTCAGAAACTATAGGTGACTCCTTTGCCTCATTCAATAATTTGTCATGTGTCATTCGGTCAAATCCATAAGCGATACGAACGGTTTCAAGCAATGCTATTTCATCATCAATCAATTCACCATCAAGCATTGCTTGCCTGAGCATATCACGATATATCTCTTCGGGAGGAGGTGCATTTTGCTCTCTTCTTGCTTCATCTGAGAGTCGTCGTACACGTTCAGGATGCATTCCAAGGAAATCAACAACTTCGGTTAACAAATATTGTTCATCGCGCGTAATTTTTCCATCTTCCCAAGCACGAGCAAATAATCGTCGAACCAAATGTTCTCCCGCCTGTGCATCAAGAGAGGCAATACCTTCTGGATTCGAGACAGGAGATACTACAGGATTATCATTATAATTCATCGCTTCATCAATGAATGAAAGTAAATCAAGTGTGGCTTGGCCGCCTTTTCTCAGTTCCGATAGGGGGACTTGATTACCTTTGTATCCTACAAGTGTAGCAAGTATTTTTTCGCGTAATGCACTTGCTTTTTCACGGCCCGAAGGAGTTAGCCCATACACCTGTCTGCGTTGTTTACCACCAGGTACATGCCGCTTCGAGTTTGTAAGATCTCCACGTTGTTCGAGCCGCTTGAGTGTTCTTGGAACATGTTTGCGCTGGACATGGACTGCTGCAGAGATTCCTGCTTGAGTAAGTGATACAGGTGCCTCCCATTCGCCTTCTGGGAGAATATTGTCGCACAAATGCAACATCATACGCTCTTCAGTGGTCAATGAGCCAAGATAACCGTCAACCACTTTACTCCCCAAACTGTCCTAGAAGTGAAGGCTCATAGGGGCATCGGTCACCCTACATCTCAAAAGAAGTGATGATGACGGGGTAGCATGGTGAGGCAGAACCGTAAGTTCACGCCGCGTCAACGTACTACACGGCCACTTGGAGTCCCATTGACCTCAAACCAACCTCCTTCACAGCCTCTCAATCCACCGATAAAGCGACAAGATGGTTGGTATATTGTGCCACCACTTTCCTCAAGACTCTACCAAAAAAGCGGCCTAGGTATGATGCAAAGTGATGAAAGTATTCGCTTGACATACGAAGAAATATTGTTTTGCCACTGGCACAGACATGTCCCTTTACCAGATGAAAATTGGTTTCGTGATTCGGTTGTAGAAAATCCCGATGTTGTAGCACGAAGTGTGGTTTTTGATGTTGCTCGCAGCGGTGGAGAAATTCTCATTCCAGTCGAAAACATACCTGAAAAATGGGGTATTAAACCCCATCCTTCTACTTGGGCTGTGCGTTGGAATCGAGAACAGATATTCTCAAAGGAATCGCCAGTAGCTCATGTCCGTTGGGCATGGACCACTGATGAAATTGATTGGAAGGAAATGCTTGAGTGGACCAATACCGTTCACTCTTATGGGATGCTTGCGGAATTTTTTGTAATTGATGAGGAAATGGATGTAACGATGTATATGCTTAGTATGGCTCAACCAAGCGGCAAGCAACGACTTTGGAACTCCTTTTCTAATGATGAAAAACAGCTCCTATCTGAATTATGGAATCTAAGAATCCAGCGAGGTACAGGGTGGTATATTCCCGACAATTCAACATGGCCATGGGAGTCTATAGGTGTCGAACATCTATCAGGACGACACTTGCGCAACGAAGAAGGTAAATGGATTGAAAGTTTGCTTAAAGACTCAACTATTCCTGCTGAACTCGAATTATTTAATGATTTGATGATACGTGGAGTACTCCTGCGACCTGGATTCAAATTTGGAAGTCGATGGAGGGTCTATGACACTCCAGTTGGTGAGGCACATGCACCATGGTTAGTACAACCGATGGAGTATGCTCCGGAAACATGGGAAGCCGCATGCCTTGCAGTTCGACTTTCGGAAGGGGTACACAAGTCTTGGTTATGCGCACTTCCGCAGAATGAAAAATGGCATTACTTGCAGATGCAAAGATGGTTGCCGGGCCGTTCGTAAAATCTCATTCCAACTCATCGATTGAACGACCCCATGCATCTGACATTGGTTCGATTTCTAGTTGCTGCAAAGGTTCCGTGATGTTATTATCCTGTGTTGGAACTATCTTATTTCTTCTCTCAAACATCCCAATGAGTATCCATATCATGCAAATTGCTCCAGCTGTTGCCAGTAACTTACCCGGGGTTCGTAACTCTTCGATGAAGGTATTTTCGCCATCGGACGCAGTAAATTCAAGCTGAATCGTCCATCTATGACCGCTTTGGGAGATTAGAATGAGTTCACCCTTGACCGACATTCGGTCTTCAAGTAAACCATTAGGCTCAATTTGCATTGCAATTTCGTCATTCCCTTCAAGAATAATTTGATTGGAAACAGTTCCAATTCTCGATATAGCGCCATCGAGTTGCACAGTAAATGATTGACTCGAATTTCCATTTGATCGAACTGGAATCAAAAATGTTGATGAATCAAAAGCGGGAATATTCCCCGTTGATTTCATCTCAATTGGAATTCTACCTAGTGTCAAGATTTGAGTTTGTAAGTATAGTGAATCGTCACCACATTGGACAAATCCTTCAAGAGATGCTACTGCATTTTCCGTTGCTGGAGTTAGGTATTGCAGTTCAATCTCGCTGTTTTGGCCATCGATGAAAAAACTCTGTTCAATGAATTCTCTTCCATCAGAAAGACTGAGATTGTGTGTCAGTTCGCAAGGTAGAGTGCTTGTAACCGAAATTGGAAATCCATTCGTTGGCAAATAGACTCCACCAAAATCGGGTGTATCTATTGTAAACTGAGGAGTACAATTTGGTGCAGTAAAGTGAATTTCAACAGTGGTATTTATTTCAACAGTTGCTACCCAAGGTACAAGAATTCCATCATGGGTAAATATTTGAATTCCTTTTGCTCCGAATGTAGACCCGTTGACGAAAAGGTCTGACTCCTCACCAGAATTTGCACCATTGCGTAAATCGGTGCGGCCATCGGCTTCAATTACGGTCAGCCATGGTTGGTCGGAATCTCGGTTCAATTCATTCCGTTCTTCATTTCCAACGCTTCTATCTTGGTATGTGACAAGAATTCCAGAACCAGGTAAATGTTGGTCAAATCCTGAATTAGAACGGTATTCAATCCAAATACTCTCCATTTCATTTAATGGAACTTTCAAAGAAGTTCCATTTTCACTCATCCCCTGTAATTGAATACTTGGTCCAATACATGGTGATTGAGCACTTTGAGGCCAAGTAAGGTCCATTGTTTGACTTCGGTTTGCTTGGAGAAGGTCAAGTGTAGCAGAAGTCGGCAACGCTGGCCAAACTCCTCCACCATTCCAATTGCCACTTGCCATTATGTCCCAATCACCAACTCCCTGCCAATTATTTAACTGACCAGAATCGTGTACTGGATAGAGGTCCAGTGCTCCCATTTGGTGAAGCATTTCATGCAAAATAGTCCCCATGCCACTTGAACCGGTCCGTAGACTTGCCATTGTATAATGTCCAACTTTTACATTTTCATCGACATTAATCGGTTCATCGAAAAGAGTGAAATGGCTCCAAATTTTCGATGATTGACTTGGATTTTCTTCTTGGCCTTTGGTGGTATGAAGTATGAGTAACCTATCTACAAATCCATCTCCGTCCAAATCATATTCATCCCAATCTATGTATTTCTCATGATCTGTCACCGTTTCTTCAGCCAAAATCATCGGGAGGAATTCACCATCCGAACTCATATCTCGGTTGCCATTAGAATCTCCACCATAGTCAGACAAAGAGCCACTTGCTCTAGTAACCAATGTGCTAACGTCCACAATAATTTCTGTTCTTGAACCAGATAATTGAGCAATATAATTCCGGGCAATGTCATCCAAGAGTGTTTGTGCTTGAGTTGGGCCCCATGTATCTGAGGAAGGTTGTTCATCAAAGTCAGCTAACAGAACCAACCATCTCTCATGTTCTTGTAATGGGAGAAGGCTCAATTCCTCACTTTCGGTGACAATTGTATTTTCAGTCATCCACTGTTCAATGGTTCCATTATTTGAGAAACTCCATGAACTTGCAAGTAGAAGTATGATGATGATTGGTACACCATACCTCGGTCTCATGCTCAAACGGACAATGGTAAAGTGTTTGAATGCTTGGCCTTACTGAATTGTTTCGAGCACAATTGTATTGATTCCGAGAGGTTTGATATGTTGTTTTACTGACTCAAGTAAAGATCGGTCAAGTTCAAGCAAGAGTTGGTCTGGACGAATTTGCATTCCCCACGATTCAGATGGACTACGTGTATCAATAACGAGTTCCTTTATGCTTGAATTTTTGAGAATTGGGATTATTCTTTCATGGACCGTTGATGAAGGCCAAGGGTCTTGAAGACAAGCTATTTTCAATTCCAGTTCTGTACGAGTGAATGGAGATGGTAAGGTTCGGTGCGACTGTGTCTTCAATAGATTCATTCCGCGCAATGAACAACCGATGGACTTACAATTTGATTTGAATGAATTAGGAAGTGGTTCTGAGGAGCACCCACTAATGATGAGATCGGTGAGTCTATGTCGCAAGGCTAGTTCCAGCACATGTTCCCTTTCAGAAGCCATGGTGCAGAGTGAATGTGCGGAATAAAGAGGAAAAGGTGCGTTTAGTTGAGGGGGTGATGGCAGTGCTGCCCCATCACATTCACAATCTACCATCAAAATATTTCGAATGCCGCCCTCCCCATCCATGATGGGTTTCTGCCCTCTAAAAATTGGACTAGATGCGTGAAGCCATCTTCTAGATATTAATTCAATTGAACCGACGGCAAATGCAGACATTAGAACTGCTAGGCCACCAAATTCTGGTAAAGATGCGAGTAATAATAAAAATACAACCCCATATACACGAAGTCTCCACCAATCTGCACTCTCCTTGTTTAGCATTCCAACAATTCCTGCAAGCATCATGGCAAATATTCCACACGCAACAATAATTTCAGTCCAAATAACTGCTATTACAATTGACAACATGTGAACTGCATCATAACGTGCATCAAGGAGCATTGATTCATGTGTTCTATGGCCAGTTTCAAATATCATTGGAAAGAATAAACCAATCGTACTAGTGATGGCTAAAAACATACTCAGTATTCCTGCAATAAACCAGTATTTCATCCATGTTCTTTCAGCAGGCAATAGGCCCGGTCGGGCAAATGACCATGCTTGTTGAAGAAGTAAAGGGGTGGCAGTAATAAATCCAAGAATGGCTGCGGTCATCCATCGTATTGCACTCCATCGAGCAGGGTCATAGAGATTCAAACAACCTTCATCGCATGGGTTGAGATGTCGCAAGAGCGCATCAAGAAAAGCATCGACTTGTGTGAGCCATGCGAGAGTTGCTAGTGTAGTAACAAATAGAAGAAGAGTTACACGTGCAGTTAATTCATTAAAATGCTCTTGAACAGGGCTTTGCCGGTCATGTTCAAGTTGAAGTGACATAGTCTACCCTCTGATTCCTGTTGAAGGAAGAAGATAACTCAGACAAGGTCCTTTGTTTGAGGCGGGGTACGAGCCTGCAGAATTGTTCGGTAGACGCCATACATCGCCCATAAGAAAAGCATCCCTAAACTTAGCAACACTTCCCATGATTTTTCATTGTCTACAGCCCAAGCAAACATCAGCAAAACTAATGCCGCCACGAAACTTCTTCGCACACCTTGAGGAATAGCAAGGCTCTTGTCGAGGTGTTCTGGGCCTCCGCCAAATTTACGCTCATAAAATTCACCTTGAATCACTGCAGCCACAATAAGGACTGAGAGCGTTGTAAAATAGAATAAGTTTCCTTCATCAAAGAAAACCTCAGCGAGGTGTTCTTGCCGTTCAGCTTCAACTGCTTCTGGGTCTTCTTCAGCAACAAATAGCGCATCATAATCCCCAACACTGATTGTACGAAGAGTCAAGTTTTCATCATTGTCATTTGTAGTAGTGTCTGGTGAACTTATTGAGAATGAAACAATATTCCAAGTATCTCCAGCATCGAAGTTACCATTGCCATTGACAGCATTTCCAACCAATTGGAAAGGAATTGTTCCAATATCCGAGCTCGGTGCTGTCCATGTGCTTTCCCAATCGTTCCCAACTGCAGACTGTGATAATGCACCTGTTTCTTCGGCAACAGCCTGTGAACCATCACCAGGTGTCAACGAGCCCATGTTGTAATCCCAAATCATAAATC
>JABJFI010000097.1 GCA_018662825.1 Methanobacteriota archaeon
TTAGGTCGGTATGTTTGAGGTGTTTGAAATTTGAACCCCACCCACCAAGTCCACTCAGTTTGTCCTTCAATTCTGGCTCCCATACACCTTCGTATGCAGACTTTGGAGTGAGTAGTAAGACATTCTTTCTCTCGTGAACAGCAAGCCTCTCAATGAGCATCAGACCAACATAGGTTTTGCCGAGACCAACACCATCACAAAGGAATGAGCCGCCCCATTTGCGAGATATCTCAATCATTGATTGATAACCATCTTGTTGATATTTGTCAAGGATTGGCCACATCAAAGAATGCTGTTCGTGCCAGACAGCAGGGCCGACAGTCTCCTTATCTCTGAAATACTCCTCTAATGATTTGCCATAGAGTAGAAATGGTTCGTATTCTTGTGAATGTGTTTCCATCACTTCAAGCACTTCTTCGTTAATCGGTTCAGTGCCTTCATGCTCCCAGAAGTGCTCAAACCACTCTTGTAATTCGACGACTTGATGGCCAGTTTCAATTCGCACATTCAGTTCGATGTTTTTGGAGATCCCAGGCACTGTGAAGTTGCTTGAACCTACGAGCGCAACTGGCCCCATTATGTCGTGCTTGGCATGGGTGATGTACATCTTGGCGTGGAATTTGTGTGGCGTATAAACACGGCATTCAATTTTTCCAGAACGTATTGCTTCGATAATTGCTGGAATGCCTCTTAGAAACTCGTTGCCATGCTTCTCTTTCTCTTCATCAAATGAGTTGTCAAGTTGTTCAGTGATTGCGGTTACGAGCGTTTCTTTAGTAGATCGAGACACCTCGTGACCCATTAAGATTCTAATCTTGTCGAGCTTCTGCCATTCTCCATCGAGCCTGGATAATGCACCAACTTCAAAATAACCTGTTGCGATGTCAAATTGGTGCGATACTTCGCACCATTTCTTAAGATAGCCCTGGACTTTGTCTGTAATATCGGTGTCCCTATTATCGACAATAAATGCACTTCTACCCTCGCCCATGAACCAACCAATAGTGTGACCCTATATCAGTTCTGCACCTTTAATAGGATTGTTGATGATTGATATCTCTAATTTGGAAATTGGCCCAGCAAAAATAAACCAAATGTTCGTAGGATTCCAAAAAGTACTATACTCAAATTGGGATTATTGCGCATCGAGGATCCTTCGAACTTGTTTGTGGGACCACTTTCCACCACGCTTGGTCGGAACTTCACATATGTTCAATTCCTTAGCAATATGAGTCACTTTGATGCCGTCTTCTTGGTATTTTGCATGGATGTATTCAATCCACTTCTGTTCATCTTCATTCTCGACGAAGTTGTTGTCTTCATCCACATCCCAACCGTATCTATCAAAAGTATATCTTCGACCTGTTGCCTTGAGGTGTTGCATGGCCATACAGACCCGTTCACTGATGAGATTTCTCTCCATCTCGCCAAAAGCAGCTAAGATTGTAATCAGCATTCTACCAACTGCTGAAGACAAATCAAGAGGTTGCCCTCCTGATTCACGGAAC
Source organism: Methanobacteriota archaeon (assembly GCA_018662825.1). Classification (GTDB taxonomy): domain Archaea; phylum Thermoplasmatota; class Poseidoniia; order Poseidoniales; family Poseidoniaceae; genus MGIIa-L1. Next base: position 1,509 of record JABJFI010000097.1, read on the forward strand.
TGAATTCCTATGCCAAATTCGTCTAATTCTTCCACCGTAGCAAGACAATCAATGGTGCTGCGAAATAATCGGTCCATTCTGTAAGCATATATCTGCTTAATTTTGTGCTTGAGGATAAACGCCCTCATCTGCTTAGCAGCAGGTCTCGACCATAATGGAATCTTGGCACTGACTCCGTCGTCGATGAAAATATTCTCATCAGGAAGCAGAAAATCATTGAATTCTGCGTTAGCTTTTCCTTTGGCAATTTGAGCATCTATGCTCACTCCACCCTCCGCTTGACGAATCGTGGAGACTCGAACGTAGAGAACGCATTCTTCTGCTTGTTTCTGCTTAGCCATCAATCCATATTTCTCAGATTTACTATATACGTTCACGCGACGGCCAGAAGTTCGGACACTGGGTTGGTGTGTCCTTGTCTTTCTGCTTGAGGAAGCAGAAGTAAAAGTGGATTTTCGCATCGCTATATGGTCGGCCATACCTCATGGTGTGTCCATGAGAGATTGCATTGCCATACAGACCCGTTCACTGATGAGATTACTCTTGAAGAGTCATTCGAGAAGTATATTGTAGGAAGCCTTGATTGGTAATTCCTCGTGGGAGTAATATGGCTCGCCGTGTTTTAATTACCAAAGCGGGTTCACCTTCAGTATTGAAAATAGAACAGATGGATATGCCTTCACCCGCTGCGGGAGAAGTCTGTATAGAAGTGCATTATGCTGGAATCAATTTTGCAGATACTTTGATGAGATTGGGTTTGTATCAACCAAGACCAGTCTATCCATTTACTCCAGGTTATGAGTTGAGTGGAATTATTCATTCACTAGGAGATGGTGTGACCGAGTACGCAATTGGTCAAAGAGTGGTTGCTGCAGTTCCAACCGGTGCACAATCAAGCCATATATCGGTCAAGGTTTCTAGGGTCATTCCTATCCCTGATGAAATGGGCTTGGATGCTGCTGCTGCAATGCCTGTAACCTATCTTACAGCCCATCATATGCTACATTACCTAGGACATCTAAAACAAGGTGAGACTGTTTTGATTCATGGAGGAGCTGGAGGGGTTGGTACTGCTGCTTTGCAAATCTGTCAATGGGCAGGAATTGACAAAGTTTGGGCTACTGCATCTGGTTCTAAATCTGAAATCATCAAATCGTTTGGTGGAATTCCAATCGATAGACATAATCAAGATTTTACTGAAATTATCAAACAGGCAACAGATGGCCGCGGTGTTGACCATATATTGGATCCGATTGGCGGCGATAATTTAAGTCGCAGTCTTTCGGTTTTGGCTGAAGGCGGACGATTGTATACCTATGGAATGTCAGCCGCAGCACCATCATCTAAGCGTTCATTAATTCGTGCCTTCTTAGCATGGAGAAAGACTCCGAAGTTCGACCCTCTAAAGTTGATGACTCGAAACCGCGGTGTATTTGGAGTTCATATGGGAACTTGGAAAGACGAAGATGCGATGTCTGAGCAACTATATCGAATACTCGAAGGTATTAAACTGGGAAAATTGGTCCCGGTAATTGATTCCATATTTGATGCTGAGCAAGTTGCAGATGCTCACCAACACTTACATGATGCAAAAAATATCGGCAAGGTTTTGCTTAGATTCAAAAAATAAACAAGATGAAGTGATGATTATATGACTACTCAAGAAAATAAATATGTCCATTTCATTGATTATGAAAACGTGCACATGCATGTTCCTATGAACGAAATAGCAAAAGGAAAAAATCAACAAGTTATTCTATTTGTTGGAAATCTGCAAACAATCCCAAATGAGTGGCTGAGAATAGATTACAATGTTACTACTATCAGAGTAAAACAAACTGGTAAAGATAATTTAGATTTTCATTTAGCCGTATATCTTGGAATGATACATGTTGCTCGCCCAATGGAA
>JABJFI010000118.1 GCA_018662825.1 Methanobacteriota archaeon
CTTACCGAAGTCGAAGAAGAAGACAAGTATGGAGGATGGGGTGCTGAAGGTTACGAAGGTAGTGTTGAAGCAACATACGGTGCAGTTGCAGCGGCTCCAACCGTTCCTGTTGCTGGGGCGTCTTACAATCCTCCTAAGGCATTACCAGATATTCTCTCGTCCATGCCTCCTGCACCTGTAGCCCCAGCTCCTGTTGTTCCTGCGGCGCCTGCTCCTGCAGCCCCATCTCCTGAACTTGGAACTGCTGAAACAGCACCTCCGGTGCCTGCTGCGGGATTGCCTGAAGGATGGACCATGGAGCAATGGAATGTCTATGGGCAGATGTGGCTCGAACAAAATGGACAGGCCTAATGCCTCTACACCCTTCAAGCGTAGGGTTCAAGGCGTACTCGCCCTCGGCAAAGTTGCAACGGAGACGTTATCATGTATGGAAATGGACAAGCACCAATCTTCATTTTGAAGGATGGAACACAACGCACACGTGGACGAACCGCTCAATCAAACAATATTGCTGCTGCAAAAGCAGTTGCTGATGCAGTTCGTTCAACCTTGGGTCCAAAAGGAATGGACAAAATGTTGGTTGATTCGATGGGCGATGTGGTCATCACCAATGATGGAGCAACCATTCTCAAAGAAATGGACATCGACCATCCTGCTGCAAAGATGATCATTGAAGTTGCAAAAACACAGGAACAACACTGCTACGATGGAACAACTTCAGCAGTTGTCCTATCAGGTGAATTACTCAAGCGTAGTGAGGACCTCATCGAACAAAATGTTCACCCAACAGTGATTTGCGAAGGATTCCGCTTGGCTGCCGAAAAGGCTGTTGAATTGCTTGAAGCACATGGCATTTCCACAGATAATCAAGATTCGGTTTTGATGGAAGTCGCAAAGACCGCTCTGACGGGTAAATCCGCAGGCGCCGTCAAGAGTTTTATGGCAGATATTTGTGTTCGTGCGGTCAACGCTGTTGGAATTATAGAAAATGATGAGCGCATTGTTGACCTTTCAGATATCAAAGTGGAGAAGCGACAAGGTGGTTCAATAAAGGATTCGTCACTGATAGACGGAATTCTCCTGGACAAGGAACGTGTTCATGCAGGAATGCCTCGAACAATGGCAGATGCCAAAATCGCATTGGTGAATTCAGCAATCGAAGTCAAAAAGACTGAAGTTGATGCTAAAATCCAAATTACTGACCCGAACCAACTTTCTCTTTTCTTAGAAGAAGAAGAAAATTATATTCGAGGTCTTGTCGAAAAGATTCAAGCCTCTGGAGCCACTGTTTTGATTTGCCAAAAAGGAATTGATGAACTGGCACAACACTACATGTCGAAAGCAGGAATCTTTGCGATTCGACGTGCCAAGAAATCTGATATGGAAGCACTTTCAAAAGCGACCGCAGGCCGAATTGTTACTAATCTTGACGACCTCACAGCGGACGACCTTGGTCACGCTGCGAAAGTGGAAGAGCGAAAGATTGGAGAATCCGATATGACCTTCATAACAGGATGTCCTGAAGCAAAATCTGTTTCCGTTCTTCTACGTGGTGGAACTGAGCACGTGGTTGATGAAATCCGTCGAGCCTTTGATGACGCAGTTGGTGTTGTTTCTGTTGCTTGGGAAGATGGCGCAGTACTCACCGGTGGCGGCAGTGTTTTGGCTGCTCTTTCTCGAGATTTGCGAACATTTGCAGAGACCGTTGGTGGCCGAGAACAAATGGCTATCGAAGCATTTGCATCTGCCCTAGAGATTATTCCCCGAACCCTTGCAGAAAACGCGGGCCTAGATCCAGTTACGACACTTATTGAATTGCGAAAAGCACATGCTGATGGTCAATCACATGCCGGCATTAACGTCTATGACGGTGGCGTGGTCGATATGAAGGAAGCCAATGTTGTTGAGCCAATGCGAGTGGTCGAACAAGCAATTCAATCGGCTACAGAGACTGCTATTATGATTCTGCGAATTGATGATGTAATTTCGTCAAAGGGTGTATCAATGGATGGCGGCATGGGCGACATGGGTGGCATGGGCGACTTCCAAATGTGAAGTTTGCATCATTAATCAACCTTTAATCCGGCGTTATTTTTTAGCCCGATTGATACCCTTCTTTCACATGGTTATAGGCGAACCTTGAAAGGCCCCTCCATGGTGGCAATCTTTGCTTACGAACGTAAGTACGGGTGATTTGCATGACCATCGTAGCCAAGGTGTGGATTGAAGAGGATTGCATCACTTGTGACGCCTGTCAAGATATCTGTCCTGAAGTGTTTTTGGTTTCAGATGACACTTCGAATATTTTGGCTGCAGTTCGCACCGATGGAAAACTCGACCGTAACGTCGGAGGTGCCGCTATGGCAGGTAGTGCTGGCACTGATTACGGTGAAATGATTTTGGAAGCAGCTGAGGCCTGTCCTGTTGAAATCATCAAATTTGAACTCCAAGGCGATGGGGCTGCTGAAGCGGTTGCTGAAGCCGCTCCTACTGAAGCAGTCGCTGAAACACCATCTGCTGCTGTAGCCGTTGCAACTGGGGGTAGTGAAGCCCTCCAAGCCCTTCTTGGTGGCGAGCGTTCGTTAGCGATTCTCTTCGGCTCGCAAACTGGAAATGCGGCAGGACTTGCTGAAAAAACAGCAAAGTTAGCCTCTAATTACGGTTTGGTACCAACTGTTTATGACATGGATGGATTCGACCCTTCTTCGCTTGGTAACCATAAGAGAACCCTCATCATCACCTCAACATGGGGCGAAGGAGAAATGCCAGATAATGCAGAAACATTGTGGCAGTCAGTCAATTCACAATCACCTTCTCTCGCTGGAGTTACATTCAGTATTTGTGCTATTGGAGATTCATCCTATGATGAATATTGTAAGGCAGGAGTCGATTGGGATGGTATCTATGAATCACTTGGAGCAAGTAGAGTTCACCCGATTCAATTATGCGATGTTGACTTTGATATCCCATGGGGTCAATGGGCTGCAGAAGCACTTCCAATGATTGCTTGCGTCGATGATTCAGGTACACTTCAAGAAGCCCTTATTGATGAAATGAAGGAATATGGGTCAGGTTCTGGAGAAGAAGTTGCTTCTGGTGACTTCACACCTGCTACTGTTGCCCAAGATGAGTTATCAATCACACTTTCTTTATTCCGATACTGTCCAGCAGCAGCAGATACAGGTTGGGATACAATTTCCTGTGCAATTCCCGGCCATTCAACGGTCGAAGACCTTCTAGTTGCTGTTCAACACGATGTTGATGGCAGTTTAGCATTCCGCCGAGGCAATGGAAATGGAAGTCCAACTTCTGGCATTAGAGTGAACGGGCGAATCGTTCTTGCAGACCTAGTTCAAATCAGTGATTTGGTAAACGAGGGTGGAGTCTTGAAGATTGAACCGCTCCCTGGTTATCCGGTTATACGAGATTTGGTTGTCGACTATTCATCATTTGAAAGCCAGCGTAGTGCTGGTAAGCCATGGATGCGGGCTGACCCACGTGATGGTCACACTTTGCTCAATGGCAGTGCAATGGGGACAATGGAGTCAACAACTGCTTCAACACTTCACGCAATTACCGATGTTGTATCCTATCAGTTACTTCAATCGATGTCTGACACCTTTGCATATGATTCAGAATACAAAGGCCCCGGCGTCTTACTCCAACAATGGTCTCGTAGTATTGACCCACGTTCCGGAGAGGCACAGAAAAATGAATTGCTCGATTCGATTGGTGGTGAACACGGCATTTGGTCTGAAGCCGACTTCGCCTCAGTTGCTCGCTATGGTTCCGATGGCCGAACTGCCTCAAAGGCATTGAACACCGCTCGCGGAAAACTTTTGAATTCTACTAACTATTCTGGTCCACATGGCCGTTTGGTCAAGTGGTATGGTCGTAGTGTCAAATGGAGTGGCAATGTCAATGAAACAACTCTCTACCGGCAAGTTCTCGGTCCAATTGGACTTTTGAACAATATTTTTGACGGCGTATCTGCGCGAATGGTACTTGGATTCACCCGAACCGGTGCTCCTCCATACCGAAGTCTCCAAGCGCTATTAGCCCCTCCAGCAGGAATTGGTAAGATTCCAAACATGATCAATAGCAAAGTTGCCGCTCATCACGAAGTCATCAACTTATTCAATGAAATTGACCAGAGGTTCTGAGGTGTTTGTATGGCTATAAAAATTGCATATTACGCTGGAAATACTGCTCGAGCAGCATCTGCTGAAGTTGAAGATTGTATTCAACCGTTGTGCAAAACGCTCGGTGTCGAACTGATTGAACTACCAAAGGCTAGCAGTGATGGTGGAAACATCATCAAACAATCTTCTCCTAAACTTCAACATGCTCTTGTTGCACGCAATCTTGCTTTGGCAGAGTCCAAGGGAGTTGATGTATTGACCACATGCGCTACAAGTCATGGAATCATGTGTGATACTATCGATGAATTCCGTGAAGACCTCAGTTTTGCCAATCATGTCAATAACATCGTTGCTCGAACATCGAGTATCGAATACACGGGTGAATCACAATCACGACATCTATTGCATTTTTTGGTTGAAGAAATTGGTCTTGACAAAATTAGAGACGCAGTAATCAACCCTATCCGTTTGAATGTTGCAGCCTACTATGGTCCAAACATGCAACGTAAAGGTGCATGTGGTGATGATGACCCGTTCATGCCAACCTACATGGAACAACTCATCACTGCATTGGGTGGTACTCCGGTTGAATATGATTTGAAGTGCCAAAGTGTCGGTGCACCTGCATTGTTAACAATCAATCATCCGGTTATGCGAATGACAGCATCGGTGCTTTCAGACGCCAAGAGCAATGGAGCAGACGTTCTTGTATCAGCATGCACAATTTCTCACTCGAACCTCGACTCCTATCAGTCAAAGGCAGGAAAAGTTGCTGGAAAAGATACGACGATGCCGATTCTCCATCTTGCTGAATTGGTTGCTTTTGCTTTAGGCCACTATCCTACTCGTTTTGCCCAACTACGTACCCGTGCGTTGCTTATCGGTGGATAATCATCCGTGAAGCATCTCAAACACTGCAAGGGCGCTGGCAGTTCCAACACCTTCACAACTGCTAATTTCTTCTACACTGGCTGAGAATACACCGGAAATTGTGGAAAAAGCATTGATTAAGGCTTCAGCCTTCTTTGTTCCAATACCGGGTATTGCAGATAGAACTTCAATGGATTCTGTGGCCTGGAAGGCTGTCCAACGATTAGCTAATGGCGCATCAATATTTTCTCCGTATTCAAGGGCCTTGATTTCTGCTACTGCGGCAGATATTGCTCGTTCGAGACTTCTTTCGTCATCAAAACGTTCAGCCCTTTTGAGTGCTGAAGTTGCCATTCGCTCTATCATGTCATGCTCTCGCTTTGCTGCAGCAGCGAGGAAGTGTGCGGTTTCTTCTGCACTTTTCGTCATCATGATTGGTATACCCAAGTCGAGACTCACATGGGCAAGAGCTCCATGAACTGCATTAGGATGCACAAATTGCCCGTGACCTTGACCGATTTCAATGAGCAACATCGGTCTAGAAGACGCAGCGACCAATCTTCTGCATTGATGGAGCAATCGACCATCGGTTAGTGATTGAACCAAGTCCCGCGCAGTCTTCCGTTCTATTAGAATACGTTCCGAAATTCGAATATCTCCATTTAGGAGGTGATTAAATTGAATTTTGACGCCTAAACTTCTCAAATAGGGGCCCAAGGTCGAGGATGATTCACGATGGTCAAGAGTGATGGAAATACCTTCATGTTCAGCCCCCTTCATCTCTTCAACGATTGCTGAAGCCGCTGCTGATGACAAGTTTTCTTGGTGTCGATGTGCCTGACCATCGAGAATTGGGGCAGGATATTCCTGGCGAAGGTTTAGTGTATCTTTTTGGAATTCTACAGTATCTATTGGCAATGAATCCTCAGTGAATTGTTCTAGGCCCATTTGCTGGCTGTGTCGACGATCTGCAGGTGCAATTATCGGTGGCCCCCGCACCTCTGAGGTTTCAATGGAGACAGTTTCCTCTATAGGTTCATTCTGTTTGATTTCATCTAAAATCTTCTGCTGCTGTTGTTCGATAAATTCTTGAACACTAATTTCGGTCGTTTCCGTTTTGATGGAAAAGAACTCAAAAACTTCATCGGTCGGAGGTGGTCGAGATGGAAGTAAGCCTCGTGTTTGGATTCTATGTAAGAGACGATACATGCGTTGTTCACGCTTTTCAGCCGCGATGTTAACATATTCATCACGGGAACCCTCAGCAATAAGAGTATGAACGGTACCAGCTTGTTGCCTAGCAGTCCTTCCTCTACGCTGAATTGCTCGGATAGCACTAGGCACAGGTTCGTAGAGAATGACCAGTTCAGCAGCAGGCACATCCAACCCCTCTTCGCCAACCGATGTTGCGACTAAGACGTTGATGTCTCCCTTTCTAAATCGACTTAACTGCTCTAGTTGTTGTTTCTGCGTCATACCTTTCCGCTTGCCTTTTCCAGATTGTCCAATGAATCTATCGGCGGAAATATTTTCTATAGAATCAAGGATAGAAACTATATTCTCAACAGTATCTCGATATTCTGTAAAGACAATAATCTTACTTTCTGGATGTTCAGATATTTGCTTTTCGACTAATTGAAGAACATAATTTGGTTTTGGGTGGAGTTCCGGAATGTCCTTTGCAGCAATACGGAATTGATGTACTGCCGGTTTTGCTACAAACCGGTTGGTTGTACGCTCGCCACTTCTTCCATCTTCTTCTGCACGATTCAAGAATGCTAATGCGGCCTTGATGCCTTGGGTTTTTACTAGGTCCAAAAGAATATGCGTTCGACGTAAATCACCAATTCGACGTGCTGCATCATAGCCACGAACATCTCTATTCTGAATGGCTTGGCTCGCACGTCGTTGTGCCTCGTCGATCATTTTACCTGAAATATGGGCAGTAGGTGAGAGAAAACCAAGGTTTTGCAAGTGTTTTGCTTCTTGTTCAAAATGACCTATTAGTGGATGTATTAGCGTTTGAAGAGCATCGGGGAGAGGTAAGCGATGAGGCACTGTACTCATGTCAACAGCAAAAGGCTGTAACAACGGGTCTTCTTTTCTAGAGACGTCTAAGCAATCAAATCCGAATGTCCGAATCACTTCCATGATATTTTGCTCTGTTGAACCAGGGCTGGCTGTGGCTCCCAGTACAAGTGGTGCATGCTCATGTGCCTCCCTATACAGGTTTCCAACCTGTGCATAGGCATGCTTTCCAGTTCCGTGATGTGCTTCATCGACAATGAGTAAACTAACTTCTGAGAGGTCAATAGAGCCATTTACAGCATCGTTTCTAACAACTTGAGATGTTGCCATAATCACTCGAGCTGCTTTCCAAATCGGAGGGCGTTTTGCTACACTGGTGTCGCCAGTATAGGTCTGGATGAGTTCTGGTTCGATATCCAACATGTCCCGAGCCATTCGTTGTTGTTGCTCTACCAACCCAGTAGTCGGTGCAATAAGGAGGACTTTGCCATTGTTTAATCGCAAGGCTTCAGCCATTGCCATCCACTCTACGGCGGTTTTCCCGAAACCGGTTGGCATAACCATCAAGGTAGATGTTGCCAAGGCATTACGTAAGGCCAAGAGTTGGTAGGCTCGTGCGTTGACCCCGTCCTTCAGATAAGGATGAACCACGACTGCCATAGCAACAGTTTCGAGTCGAGGGTTCAAAAGGATAGTGTGGCCCCTGCATGTGAAAGTGAATGGAAAAATTGTATTTTGGTTACTATGAAACCATAGAATATCTAAGTTTACATGTGAATCTAGTGAATAATACCGAAAGGTTTCAAGACCCTCAAAAACAATAGCGAATCACGCAACCTCTCCGCAATTGATGACCGAACCACTCATATACGGGAGGTAAGTCGCATGGTTGCTCAAAGGTGAGCAGCCAGACACAATGGGCCATCCCCCGAGGACCCCTACTGTCTCGTTCCCCGGTCGTGGGAATGGGGCGCAGTGTCACGGCTGTTCCTGTCCTAAGAGCCCTCGTATGCCCCCCACGGTGGGGCCAATTCGTTGTATAAAACACAGGAGGAATCCGACATGGCAAAGAAAAGTCACCCACGAAGAGGATCGATGGCATTTAGCCCGCGAAAGCGTGCAAACCGTCCATTTGGTCTCGTAAAATCGTGGCCTACAACCGATGCGAGCGAAGTGAGAATGCAAGGATTTGCTGGCTGGAAAGCTGGTATGACCCACATACTTGCTCGAGATTTAAACCCAAGAAGCCTTTCTGCTGGACAAGAAGTTCGAGTTCCAGTTACAGTCGTCGAATGCCCGAAGATGCGAATTCTCGGTGTTCGAGGCTACACAATGAATGCTTACGGGAAGCAAGCAGCTGGTGAAGCATGGGCTGATGCAAGTCAAATCAGTGAAGCATTCCCTGACCTTTTCAAGCGCCTTCCAGAGCGCAAAGAACACGACGCAGACAAGCATTTCGAAAACCTCGAAAAGGCTGATTTGGTCGAAGTTCGCCTCATCGCAGCAACTCAACCTGGTGCTGTTTCTAGTCTCCCATCAAAAACTCCAGACATTATGGAAATCGGTCTCGATGGTGGAACCATTGGCGAGAAACTCACCTTTGCTAAAGAAAAGTTGGGAGAAGAATATTCTTTTGCTGATGCTTTCGAAGAAGGTGGCCTTACCGATATAGTTGCGGTTACCAAAGGATACGGATGGCAAGGAGTCATCAAGCGATTCGGTGGTAAGTTGCAATCTCACAAGAACTCCAAGAAACGCCGACAACACGGTAACATGGGTGCTTTCGGTGACGGATACGTTCGAAAGTCCATCCGACAAGGTGGTCAAACAGGATACCACCAACGCACAGAATACAACAAGCGTATTCTTCGTGTTGCATCTCCTGATGACCATGCGATCTCTCCAGCTGGTGGTTTCCTCCACTATGGTGAAGTCAATTCAGATTACATACTAGTAAAGGGCAGCGTTCCAGGTCCAGCAAAACGATTGATTCGTTTCCGTGACGCTACTCGTGGGTCAGATAAAAATCTCCCACCATACGAAATTACCTATGTAAGTACATCATCTAAGCAGGGGGTCTGAAGTTGAAGGTCAATGTTCTCGATATTACAAACACCGTTGTTCAAGACGAAGTCGATGCAGGTCGTCTCCAAGAGAATTTCGAAATTTCCGTAGAAAATGGAAAGAAAGTAACACTCTCTGAAGCCTTTTCAACTGAACTTCGTACTGATTTGATTAAGTTGGCAGTGGCTTCAAGTCGAGCCAACCGACGCCAAGCATATGGTTCTCGAGCCCACGTTGGAAAGCGTGCGCCAATGGCCGGTATGAAGCACTCTGTCGAATGGTGGGGTAAGGGCCGTGGTGTGTCTCGTATTATGCGCCGAACCGGTCAAAGCCGTGCTGCTCAAAACCCACACACAAAGGGTGGGCGACGTGCACACGGACCAAAGGTCGAAAAGAACTGGGGTCGAAAACTCAACCTCAAGGAACGCCGTATTGCTCGTGATTCTGCTTTGGCTGCAACCACATCTGTCGAAACTGTCAGTTCCCGTGGACACCGTTTCTCTGAAGACATCTCCAGTCTTCCAATCGTTCTTGGCAATTATGTCGAAGTCCGTGATGGAAAGACTGAGGAATTCAATATTGAAACCTTCAACCATGGCTCCGCAACACGCAAGGTCATTGCAATCTTCAACCAAATCGGTCTTGGAGATGATTTGATGCGTGCTCGTGAAGGACGAAACATCCGTGCTGGTAAAGCAACCATGCGTGGACGTGTCCACAAAACTCCAAAATCCATCCTTCTTGTTGTTAAGGAGAAATCTGGCTTGGCTCATGCTGCTCGAAACCTTCCTGGTGTCGATGTCGTTGCCGCCCGAGATTTATGTGCTGAAGACTTGGCACCTGGTGGCGCAATTGGTCGTTTGACTGTCTTTACAAAAGATGCCGTGGAGGCACTTAACTGAGGTGAATATCATGAATGCATACGATATAATTATTCAACCATGGTTGACTGAGAAATCGATGGAAGCTCGTACACAAGAGCACCGTCTTGAATTCATTGTCCGCCGTAGCGCTACAAAAGATCAAATCGCACGTGCGGTCGAAACCATCTTCGAAGTCGAAGTGGCAAAGGTCAACGTTCGAAATTCCAAACACGGTAAGCACGCTTCCGTCAAGCTTGCCGAAGGTTATGACGCAGAAGACGCAGCAATGCGCTTGGGAGCATTCTGAGGTGATTTATCATGGGTAAGAGAATACGTGCACAACGAAAAGGTTCCTCTCCACGATATCGTGTTGCAAGCCATCGGTTCCCAGGTGCGAACCGCATGCCTCGCACTGAAGGTGTCGTTGGCGAGATTACTGAATTACTACACAGTCCTGTTCATTCAGCGCCACTCGCTCGAATGAAGTTGCCTGATGGCGAATCAACCCTCGTCGTTGCAACAGAAGGCCTGTCAGTCGGATCTAGTGTCGCCATTGGTGACAATGCTGCTCTCCGTCCAGGAAATATCACCTCCCTTGGTAATATTCCTGAAGGAACTGCAATCAACAATCTTGAACTTCGTCCCGGTGACGGAGGAAAAATTGCTCGTGCTGCTGGCAACTCGTGTTTCATTGAAGCACGAATTGGCGACAAAGTCCGAGTTCGAATGCCATCCGGTTCACTCCGAGAACTTCCTGCAAACTGTCGTGCAACAATCGGCGTTCTTGCTGGGCATGGACGAGATGAGATGCCATTGCGAACTGCAGGTGCTGCTTACTACAAGGCCAAGGCCCGTGGTAAGTTGTTCCCTCACGTAAGCGGTGTTGCAATGAATCCTGTCGACCACCCGCACGGTGGTGGAAACCACCAAGCTGTTCACGGTCCAAACTCAGTTGGTCGAGGCACCCCACCGGGTGCTAAGGTTGGTCTGATTGCACCAAGCCGCACTGGACGAGGTCGCGGTAAGAAAATTTGAGGTGATTATTTATGGCACGTAAGAAGAAGAAGTCCTTTATGACCCCTAAAGCCAGTCGACGTAAGGCACGTAAGCGTCTTTCGACAACCACTGGCCGAATTAAGAAAGAATTCACCTACCGCGGTTATTCAGTTGAAGAGTTGTCAAACATGCCCCTCTTCCCTCCTGAAGATGACCCGTCTGCAACATCCATTGCAACAGTCCTCTCCTCTCGAGCTCGTCGTTCGATGGTTCGTGGCTTCTCTGAAGAGAATGAACATTTCCTCAACCGAGTTCGTCGTTCGAATGGCAAGACTGTTCGCACACACCGTCGAGATATGCCAATCCTACCAGAATTTGTTGGAAAAACTATTGCTGTCTATAGTGGACAGTCATTCTTTCCTGTCGAAATCAAGCCAGAAATGATTGGTCATTACCTTGGCGAATTCGCAATTACCCGAAGAGGCGTCGCACACAGCGGCCCTGGTGTCGGAGCAACACGTTCGTCGAAGCACGTGGCCCTAAAGTGAGGTGTTATGTATGGTAAAAACACAATTAGATCGCCGTTCAAAGCGTCGCGAGAATCCTCAAAAGGGATACACGCAATTGCTTCAAGGTAGCCGACTTGCAACTGCTCGTGCAGTTAATATGGACATGCACGTTAAGCATTGTTTCGAAATATGCCGCTATGTCAAGAACATGAAGGCAGGAGAAGCCATCGCTTTCCTTAACGAAGTACTGAAAATTGATTCAGACCGTGCAGATATTCGTCGAAAGGCAGCTGCAGTACCATTCCGTCTCGGTAGTGGAAACAAGAAGAAGCGCCGAACAGGACCTTCGATGGTTGGACACCGTAAAGGGAAAATTGGACCTGGTCGTTATCCTGTCAAGGGTTCTCGTGCAATCATTAAGTTGATTCAAAGCGCAATGGAGAACGCTCGACATCAATACGAAGATGTCGAACCAGAAGAAATGCAAATTACCCACATTGCAGCACACCGTGGACAAATCCGTAAGGGATTCATTCCTCGTGCACGTGGAAGAGCTACTCCTTCGAATCACTACCAAGTGAATCTCGAAATATTCCTTGAAGACTTTAGTGTTCAAGAAGATGAGTTGGAGGACGACTTCTGAGGTGATTGATTATGGCTGGAAAACAAAGTACTCTCCGAACAATCGTTAACCGAAACGTCGAGCGCATGCTCGTCAAGGAATTTTTGATGAAGAACACCAAGAACTCAGGTTTTGGTGACCTCGTTATTCGTCGAACTCCTCAAGGAACTGAAGTTACAGTTCATGCTGAACGCCCTGGTATGGTCATTGGCCGTAAGGGTAAAATCATCAATGAATTACAAAAGCGCCTCGATGAGGAATTCGCTATTGAAAATCCAAAACTGAAGGTTGAAGAAATTGACCGAAAGGCAGCAACCTTGAATGCTCAAGTTATGGCTGAAAAGATTTCTTCTGCACTCGAGCGTGGTTGGTATTACCGCCGTGCTGGAGCCAGTGCTGCACAGAACATTATGGAATCTGGTGCTCGTGGTGTTATCGTAACCGTTGCTGGTAAATTGACTGGTTCACGAAACCGAACACAGAAGTTCATTCTTGGTCACGTCAAGTATTGTGGTGAAACCGCTCTACAACACATGGACAAGGGATATTCAGTAGCAGTAAAGAAACTTGGAACCATTGGTGTCACTGTTGAAATCATGCGCCCTGGAACCCGTCTTCCTCACGAGATCAGTATCTTCTCCGATGAAGAACTCCGAATTCGTGCTGAGCAGAAAGCGGCTGAAGAAACGGCTGCACCTGTGGAGGCGAGCGAATGAGCCACGTATCAAACCGTGAAATCGCTTCGATGAGCCAAGAGGCTCGTGAATCTCGACTTCTCGAACTTCAAGAAGAATTGCTTCAACTTCGTGCTGAAAAAGCACTTGGTGGGACACCTTCGAACGTTGGAGCATACAAGGCAACTCGCCGAAGTATTGCTCGATTGAAGACACATATGAATACAAATTGAATACAAGAAGGAGAATACTAAAATGGCGGCTATTTGTAATGTATGCGGACTTCCAGATGAACTCTGCATTTGTCAAGAAATAGCCAAAGAACAACAAAAAGCCATCATATCAACCGACCGAAGACGCTATGGAAAAATCGTAACAAAAGTGGAAGGTATCGAAGACTCAGCTATTGACATTAATCAACTCGCAAAATTACTCAAAAACAAATGTGCAGCAGGCGGAACAGTGAAAGGACGAACAATAGAACTTCAAGGCGATCACAAAAAGAAAGCAGCAGGTGTACTCAAAAATAACGGATTCAATGTGGAGGTGCGATGATATGGAAATTTACAATACAACATGGATTGGAACGACATTGAATGTCGTTGGCTCCAGCGACGCTACTCTTGTAGGTCGCTCCGGTATCGTTCTTGACGAAACCAAAAACACTCTCGTTCTTCTCGATGGTGACGCTCAAGTCACCCTTGGTAAGGCAGCAATCACATTCACCATTGACGACAGTGATGTCGTCATTCAAGGCGCGCTCGTGGGTCAGCGCCCAGAAGACAGAACCCATCGAAAATACAGGAAGGCCTGATACCATGCGAGACATTGGAATTGACGTAAAAAACCCTACCGCAGAGTGGGATGGAGATGCAAATTGCCCGTTCTATGGGTCCCTTCGCTTGCGCGGTCAAGTGCTTGAAGGAACTGTTTCGAACGTTGGTATGCAGAAAACAATTACCATCAAGCGACACAATGTTCGCTACATGGACAAGTATGAACGATTTGAAAAGCGCACAAGTGCAGTTTCTGCTCACTTACCTGCTTGTATCGGAGAAGTCAATGTTGGCGATTCGGTGAAGATTATGGAATGCCGTCCACTTTCCAAAACCATTTCTTTCTGTGTTATAGAAAACTCTGGAGGTGAGGCTTGATGCGTGGAATTGCAGGTAAGCAAACCCGTGGTCTACCGACTGCAGCACGTCTACACGTTGCTGATAACACCGGAGCAAAGGTTGTTCAAATCATTAACATTCTAAAACTTGGTAACACAATCCGTCGTTACCCTGCTGGTGGTGTTGGTGATATGGCTAAGGTTTCTGTCAAGAAAGGAACTCCAGAAACCCGCCGACAAATGTTCGAAGCTGTGATTATTCGTCAACGCCGACCATTCCGTCGTGTTGACGGAACATGGGTTCAATTCGAAGACAATGCTTGTGTCATAACCAACGAAAAAGGTGACGTCCAAGGGTCTGATATCAAGGGACCAGTTTCCCGTGAGGCCGCAGAGCGATGGCCTCGTATTGCAGCAAATGCAAAACAAATTATTTGAGGTGAGATTATGGTAAAAAGTATGAAACCGACCAAACAACGAAAAGCATATTTCAACGCTCCTCTCCATGAGAAGCGTAAGCGTATTTCCGCACGCCTTCAGCTTGACAAGCCTGATTCACGATTCGATGGTGTCCGTACGGTCACAGTTCGTGTCGGTGACACAGTCCGTGTTACTCGTGGCGACCTTGCCAATGGCGGCAAGCGTCACGGTGGTAAGCGTGGCGTGGACCCTTTGACGGGTCCAGTCATCCGTATTGATTCCGAAAAGGGACGCCTTTACATCGAAGGTGCCAAGGCCAGTAAGGCCGATAACAAAGAAGAGGCGGTTCCGGTCCACTCTTCCAATGTCGTTGTCGTCAAACTTGACGAAACAGACAAGTTGCGTGTTCAGCAACTTACCGGTAACAGGAGTTGAAAAAGATGGGAAGCAGTAACCACTTGAAGCGATTGGCCATGCCCCGAAGCTGGCCTCTTCCACGTAAAACCAGTATTTGGGTAACTCGACCAACACCTGGGTCCCATTCACTTGAATTGTGCATGCCAATTAGTTTGGTTATTCGAGATGTTCTTGGATATGCACGCTCTACCCGTGAAGTTCGTCACATTTTGCATAACGGCAACGCTCTTATCGACGGTCGTGTCTGTAAAGATGTTCGTCGTGGTGTTGGCCTCATGGATGTCCTCACTCTCGGTGAAAACAATTACCGATGTGTTCTTGACCACAATGGGCGACTTCGCTACCGCACCATTTCTTCTGATGAAGCAGGCTGGAAAGTTTGCCGAATCGAAGGTAAATCCACCATCAAGGGTGGGAAAACACAACTGAATCTTCACGATGGTCGTAACATTATTGTTGACGATGCTTCAGAATATTCTACTGGAAGTTCTTTGAAACTTGCTTTGCCAAGCCAAGAAATCATTGAACACATAAAATTCGAAGATGGTGTTCGTTGCTACCTCATTGGTGGTGCTCACGTTGGTGGGTTTGCAGACATGAAATCATACGATGTTAAGCGTTCCAGTATGCCAAACGAAGTCTTGTTTAAGGAATTCGGAACAGTTGCTTCAAATGTGTTTGCAGTCGGTTCTTCATCACTTCCACACACTGAGGTGGTTCAATGAGCGAGACCTCTAATCCTATGTTTATGCCTCGTATTACAAAGGTGAGTGTCAACATCGGTGTCGGTGAAGGTGGAGAGCGCTTGGTCAATGCTGAGAACGTTCTCGAACTTGTTACTGGCGTCAAACCTCAACGCACACTCGGTCGAATTCAAAACCGAGATTTGAAGGTCCGTCAAGGTGCACCTATTGGATGTAAAGCTACAATGCGGAATAATGAAGTCATCAAGAAATTCTTGACCGATGCATTCTGGGTTCGTGAAAACATGATTCCATCTTGGAACTTCGATCGAGAGGGCAACCTTTCTTTCGGTATCCGAGATTATACAGATTTCCCAGGCCAAAAATACGATCCAGACATTGGAATTTTTGGAATGGACATTACAGTTGTTCTTGAACGACCTGGCCACCGAGTCAGTCGTCGACGCCGTGCTAAGGCAAAGGTCGGAATGGGGCACCGTTTGAGTGCAGACGAATCACGTGCCTGGTTTACAGAAAACTTTGGCATCACTATCATGGAGGAATGAATATGGCAAGAGATCACGGAGAAAGAATTGGCCGAACCAATGGTTGCCGACGCTGTGGACGCCGCCGAGGAATGATACGCCGACACGGGCTTCGCCTGTGCCGACAATGCTTCCGAGATGTCGCTCCAGAAATTGGCTTCAAGAAAATGAATTAAGGAGGAGAAAGATATGCAATTTGATCCACTCAACGACGCACTCATCAAGATGTACAACGCAGAGCAAGCAGGTAAGTTCAATGTCGAACTTGCACCTGCTTCAAAACTGCTTGGTAATGTTCTTGAAATCATGCAAAAATCAGGCTATGTAGGCTCTATTGACCGAACTGAAAACGGTCGTGGAGGAACATACTTAGTTGAACTACGCGGCGCAATCAACCGTTGTGGCACTGTTAAGCCACGACACAGTATTCGCCGACAAGAATACGACCAATGGGAGACTCGCTATTTGCCTGCTCAAGACTTTGGTCTATTGATTCTCACAACGAACTCCGGCATTATGCATCATTATGATGCAAAAGATGCTCGCATAGGTGGTAAGCTACTCGCTTACGTATATTGAGGTGAATAATATGGTAAAACTCGACAGAATCGAACACATCGTAACCATCCCTGAAGGCGTTAATGCCTCTATCAGTGAAGATGGCGTCGTCACAGTTACCGGCCCAAAGGGGTCCTTGTCACGAGAATTCACAAGCACGTTCATTCAGTTGCTGCAAGATGGTAGTGGATTGATTGTCCGCGTTGACATGCCTCGTCGCAAACAACGTGCTCTTGCGGGAACATGGAATGCTCACTTGAACAACATGGTCAAGGGAGTGACAAATGGTTTCACTTACAACTTGAAAGCCTTCTACTCTCACTTCCCTATGACTTTGGCAGTGAAAGGAAATGTCTTCGTCGTTAACAACTACTTTGGAGAACGTGTTCCTAGAAACGCAGAAATTCTCCCTGGTGTTGATGTCAAAGTTAGCAAAAAGGTCGAAGTTGTTGTTACTGGCATGGACAAGGAACTTGTTGGACAAACAGCAGCAAATATCGAAAAGTGCGCTACGGTCAAAAACCGAGATCGCCGTGTATTCCAAGATGGAATATACCTAATCAATAAGGAGTGATATGAATGGCAGAAGATTATACTAAAATGACTGTTGCAGAACTCAAAGAACTTCTCAAGGAAGCAGACTTGCCAGTATCTGGTAAGAAAGCAGACCTTATTGCTCGATTGGAAGAATCCAACGCAGCAACTGAAGAAGCCACAACTTCGGATTCCGAAGAAGATTGGGACGATGATGGAGATTGGGACGACGAGGCTGTTGAAGGTCACGTCGCTAAGCAAAAGCCTGTTCTCGATGAAGAAACCAAGGCTGCTCTAGCGCTTCGCTCTGAGCAAAAGAAGAAAACACCTTCATTCCGCCGAACAGAATGGTTCCGTTACAAGCGTCTTTCACGCTCAGGATGGAGAGCACCTCATGGTATGGACAGCAAACAACGACGCAATTACAAATACCGTGGTTCTCTTGTTCGTGTAGGTCATGGCAAGGTTTCGACTGCTCGAGGACTTCATTCCTCAGGGTTCCGCGAAGTCATGGTCCAGAACACCACTGATCTCGAAACTATTGACCCTGAAACCGAAGCAGCACGCGTTGGTCGCAGTGTCGGTGGACGAAAGCGAGAACACATTTATTCACGAGCCGATGAACTCGGTATTCGTGTCCTTAACCGAAGGAGGGATATTTGATGCAAATTACTAATCAAAAGCGTCTTGCTGCAAAACTACTCAAGTGCGGTGTTCACCGTGTTTGGATTAATCCTGCATACCTTGACCAAGTTTCATCCGCAGTTCAAACCGATGACATTCGAGAATTTATCGAAGAAGGTTGGATCAAAGCAAAGCCAATCAAGGGAACTTCCCGTGTCCGTGCTCGTGCTCGTATCGAACAAAAGCGCAAGGGACGACGTAAGGGTCAAGGAAAGCGAGCTGGTACTGCCAACGCCCGTAATCCTCGAAAGAACCGATGGATGCGAACAATTCGCTCCCAACGACGTGTCCTCAAGGATATGCGAGAAGATGAAACCATCAAACCATCACAATACCGCCGATATTATCTCAAAGCCAAGGGTGGTTCATACCGTTCCATCGCTCACATGCGCTCTCAGATGACCATTGAAGGTGTAGAACTCAAAGGAGGTGAACAGTGATGCGAGGAACTCGTCGTCGCTCAGTTTTCCGTCGTCGTAAGGCCGGTCTTACCGACTACCGTCGCCGATTGAAACTCCTAACTGGTCGAAAGCCTCGTGCTGTCGTCCGTGTTTCGAACACTCGAACAACCTGTCAACTTGTCGATTGGGCAGCATCTGGCGACCTTGTTACACTTACTGTGACAGGTTCTGATCTTTCCAAGAAATATGGCTGGCCAGAAGACTTCTCGAAGAAATCTGTCCCAGCATCCTACCTTGTAGGATTCGCAATGGGTAAGGCTGCTCTTGCACAAGGTGCTGAAACAGCAATTCTTGATATTGGACTTGCAGCAAGCACTCCAGGAAACCGTGTTTTCTCTGCCCTCAAGGGTATGGTTGACGCAGGACTTGAAATTCCACATGGTGAGAATGTCTTACCTGATGAAGGCCGTATTATCGGCTCCCACATCAGTGACGATGTTGCAGCAGCAGTAGAATCAACAAAATCCAACATCGAGGGGGCATACTGATGACAGAAGAAGAAATCGTACAAATGGCACCTGGGCTTATGCAAGCTCTTGCACCTGAAGAAGTTGAAGAATCGCCGGGTGGCCGTCCACGTCGTCGTAAGCAAGATGACCCTATGTCTGGTCTACGCAAGTGGGTTCCAAAGACACGTTTGGGTCAGATGGTAATGGCTGGTAAAGTTTTGACCTATGAACAAGCATTAGCAACTGGGTTCCCAATTCGTGAAGTCGAAATTATCGACGCATTGATTCCAAACCTCGAAGATGATGTCATCAAGGTCAACATGGTTCAGCGCATGACTGACAGTGGACGACGTGTCCGTTTCAATGTCATGGCTTGTGTCGGTAACCGAGATGGCTATGTTGGTCTTGGAATGGCTAAGGCAAAGGAAGTCGCTGCTGCTATTCGTAAGGCAATTATTGCTGCAAAACTCAATTTGATTGCGGTTCAACGAGGAAATGGTTCTTGGGAATCATCCGCAGGACCTGGAACTTCGATTCCATTCAAGACTCACGGCCGTGCTGCTTCAACTCGAGTAACTTTGATGCCTGCTGCAAAAGGTAAGGGCTTGGTTATCGGTGAAACCGGCAAGCGTGTTCTAGACCTTGCAGGTGTATCTGACGTACTTTCTCGAACCAAAGGACAAACACGAACTACTATCAATTATGCAGGTGCTACATTCAACGCTCTTCAAAACATGAACACTACTCGTGTTTCAGATGAAGCCAAAGAGCGATTGTTTATTCACAAAGGGAGGCTACTTGAATGAGTTGGATTGTTGTACGAGCACGAAGTAATGTTGGTGTTGAACGGCGTATCAAAGACACTATGTTGCACATGAACCTAACGAAAGTTAACCACGCAGTCATCATTCCAGAAAATGATCAATACCGTGGTATGCTTCAAAAGGCTAAGGATTACATTACTTGGGGAGAAGCAACTCCTGAACTCGTTGAGAAAATGCTTGCAGGACGTGGCCGAATGGTCGGTGACGCTCCTTTGACAGATGCGCTAGTAGCTGAACACACAGACTATGCAGACATCAGTGCTTTCGCTAAGGCAATCGCTGCTGATGAAGCAACGGTCAAGGCAGTTCCTGATTTGAAGCGAGTATTCCGACTTCATCCACCTCGAGGCGCTAAGGGCTGGGGCGGAATTAAACGCTCTTTCGTCGTCGGCGGAGCACTCGGGTCACGAGGAAGTGAAATTGGTGCGCTCGTCGAGCGTATGATTTGAGGTGATTATGATGGGTACAAAAGCAAACAAACATCGTGGAAGAAATCGATACCATGGACGCGGCAAGAAAGCTGGCCGTGGTGCTGGAAAGCGTGGAGGACGTGGAAATGCAGGTATTAACAAGCACCGTGTCATGACCCGTATCAAGTATATGCCAAACCATTGGGGTATGCATGGTTTCAACCGTCATCCAACACTTCGAACCGTATATGTTACTGTCAACGTCAGTCAACTTGAAGACATGGCAAAAGGCAATGACACAATCAATTTGACCGAAATGGGAATCGACAAGATTCTCGGTAGCGGCCGAATTAACTCTGCTCTCAAAGTAATTGTTCAAGAAGCAAGTGCTAGAGCAGTTGAAAAAATTGAAGCCGCCGGTGGAAGCATCGACAGCGGTGACGATGAACAATGGGAAGAAGAATGATTCCCTAATCCATAAGGAGGAATAACAATGAAACATAAGACTATGCCCCTCGCAGTAGCCCTTTCAGGACTTCTCTATTGGGGTCTTCTTGTATACTGGGTATCAGATGACTTGCAAGCTGGTTTTGAAACCGCTGGCGGTGAAGCAGCAATGTTTGGTCTTGTATTCTCCATTGTATATGTCGGATATTTGATTGCATGTCTTAAGATTGAATTGCCTGAAGGCATCAAATCCATGCCAATTATTGGCCGATATGGTAAGTTGATGGGATGGCTCGCAATGCTTGGTGTAGCCGCTTGGTATGTTCGTCCATCTGCTTGGGGCGGTTATGACGAAGGCGTAGGCTTCTTCCTTGTAGGAATCTGTTTACTTGGTTTCGGTGCCGCAGCTATCATCACCTGTTTCATGTGGAGTGGAGATAACAGCAGTCGTCTCTACGCTCTTCGTAAATTCGTTGATGTATACCCTACAATCACCAAGCCTGAACGCCACGTTCGATTCAATGAAAAGATGTGGACTACAACTTTCGTTCTCATTATTTACTTCGCTATGACCAATGTTATGCTGTATGGTCTTTCAGGGCAAGCACTGGATTTGTTCAGTGGTTTCCGTTCCATTATGGCAGGTGCTTCGGGAACCATCATGCACTTGGGTATCGGCCCGATTGTTACTGGTTCCATTATCATGCAATTGTTCGCAGGTGCTAAGATTATCCGTTTGGATTTGGGCGACTCTGAAGACAAAGCAATGTATCAAGGTGTTCAGAAACTTTTGGTTCTCATTATGATTCCAATTGAGGCAATACCTCAAACATACGGATTCCTCGACCCTCAAGAATTCTTGATAGATTCCTACGGTCTAGGTTGGGCGAATTTTGTTATTGTAGCCCAACTTTTCGCCGGTTCATACTTAGTGTTCTTACTGGATGAATTAGTCAGCAAGTGGGGTATTGGTTCGGGTATTTCCTTGTTCATTGCTGCAGGTGTTGCACAATCGACTTTCGTCGGAACTCTCTCGCCTCTACCAGCAACTTCTGGTGTTCCTTATTCCCTCCAAAACCCACCATCTGGAACTTTACCAATGATATTCTATATGTTCCGTGAAGCGACGAATGCTGAAATGATTTCGAACAATGGTTTTGAACAGATATTACTGACGCACGTCAATCCTGTTGCAGCATTGTTTTCATCGGTTGTTGTGTTCCTCGTCGTTGCGTTTGCTGAATCCAGTAAGCTCGAATTGCCATTGACTCACGGCAAGGTCAGAGGCCACCGTGGAAAATATCCGATTCGTTTGGTCTACGCGTCCAACATTCCGGTAATTTTGATGGCAGCATTGCTTGCTAATATCAACATGTTCTCCCTCTTATTCTGGAGCCACCCAACGCTCTCACAAACACCAATTCTCGGGCGTCAAGGTTGGCTGAGTGCTTCGCAGTATATCGGGACATATGAGGCGGGTCAAACGACCGCTTCGGGAGGGTTTGCCTGGTATGCAAGCATGGTCAACGGTGTCAACGACTGGCTGATACCCCTGTTGAACCAACAAGGCGATGTCTTCGGCCATAGCCTTACGCAAATGATGGTCCACGTCATCTTC
>JABJFI010000021.1 GCA_018662825.1 Methanobacteriota archaeon
CATAAGTAGAGCAAACAAAAATGCTGGTGATGTTCGAGACGCCATATGTACTCGGGGGGAGCCAAGTATTCATGAGGCTAACCCCTAAATTATGTCATCCCAAAATTAGTGAACAAAGTTTTATAACCACATCATATAATCATCATCTATGATACAACACCCTTCTCCTCAACCTCAAACCCACACGCAACCCGTTGCTGCTGCCCCTCAGGCATATCAACAACAACCCGTTGCCGCTGCTCCTCAGGCATATCAACAACAACCCGTTGCCGCTACTCCTCAAAATGTCCCGACAGGTGGATTTACATGGTTGCAACAAGGAGAACAAGTGAAACTAAAGGTCGACGGTATTCTCGGTTTTTCTTCACCAAATCCTCTCTTGAGAATGTTTATGTCAATAATGATTGCACTTATGGCGATTATTGGTTTTCGAAACAAGGCATCATTGATTGTTACCGACCGCCGAGTCGTTCTTGATACTAGAGCGTATTCCTTATGGATTCTTGAGAAAGGTAGCGATACAACAACCATTGTCAAAGCAACTAACATTACTACTGGATACAACTCCTCTTTATTCATCTTCAAAAAGAGATATATTTCAATCGATTCTATTGAAATCGGAACCAAGAGAAATTTCACACAAAGCGACTTGGAAACAATGTCTCATCTCATCGAGCAAGTTCTTTAATGCGTTTGAATATCTAAACCCTTTCAGCATGTTGAATCGACTGAATAGACTAAAATATTAATGCTGCTAGAAACCATATGCAGAATGCTCCAACGGGAATAACTACAAGCAACATATTGATTTTTTGTTTGTGTAGAATTCGGCCTAGTTCTATCTGCAACATTTCATTTTGCGGTTCAAAAGACAAAATATATTGGTAAATCTTAGCGATCTGAATCAATTTTTGTTTGTTTGATAGATTACTTTTTTTGATCATTTCTACATTGAGCATGAGGCAAGGAGTATAGTTCGGATTCCACCGCAATACACCTTGTATTTTTTGTATCCCAATATTATAGAAATTATTCAAATTTTGTGAATAAATGTTTATTGATTCTCTTCTTCGGTCGAATCGGTAATTGATAACATGTGTCAAGCAATAATGTTCAACATGCCTAAAGAATCCATTCACTAAGGCAGGCATATATTCGCCATTATGCAAGTGATTTGCCAATTCATAATCGATTTGTTTGGCACGTTCAAAGATATCCTTAGCATCTTGCGTTCTTCCCTCTGATAAAGCATCAATCATCGTGTTTAAATGACTTCGAATCATTTTTTCAGAATCTTGAACAACTGTATTATTTATTGTACTGGAATGGCTATGTTGATGAATTATTTCTGTTTTGACATCTCCCATTACTACAGTATCTTGAAAAGTCGTTGTTGGTGTTTGTGATGGCAATGGAACCCATTCTTGGCCTGCCCAATACATTTCCCCATCAGGACTCAAAATTCGCTCCTCCATAAATACCCCATTGATTGAATACTTATTTTCATTTCTCAAGTTCTAAATTATACATTTTTCATCGGGGCTCAATTCTCGATGGAACTAATTTATTAGGTCATGAATCTTCTTTGAGTTTCTTGTAGGCCTTTTTTTGCTTCTCAAACGCCAAAGCCATTCTTCCCATTTTAGCCACTACCAAACGATGCGTAGACCTTTCACCTTCCCTTACAAGAGCCATCATCTCTACCCATCCATTTTGGCGAGCAAACATGACGTCTTCAGGTAACAGAATAGTCGCTATTCTTGCTTCAAGTAAAATATCAGCGACATCAGCTGCTTTCCAATGTACTTCGACAGCCATTCCCTCGAAGTCAAGTATTTCATCTAAACAGGTTTTCAGCCCGAGAGGTAACTCCTGTTTTCCCAATCCAACCATTATCGTTTTACCTTGCAAACCTGTTAGGATTAGGCCAATTACTGTAGGATAGGGGCAATGAACTGCATCGTATGCCAATACTGGGTATATGAGTTTAGAAGATGTTCTCCGGCCATTTGAGAATATCCCAGGCCTTTGAATTCCTTCATTTTCTGCCAAACATGATAATTCATTGATTTGTAACTGCAATGCTAATTCCCAATCAATTTTTTCTTCAAAGTCTTGAACTAATTTATCTTTCTTTTCTGTATCTTTTTCCATAACGTCACCACTGAATTGAAGATTTATTCCTTCAATAATCACTAACAATATGTCATTCATAGTATATAAACTAATCGCTATTATTCTATATTCTAATTTCACGGATGTGTTATTCTAACCTGAAGGACAAATGGCAAGCGTCAAGAACCTCCCCAAGTACAAACACTGCTATGGGAAGGGTTCAACTCACTGTGGAATTTGCTCGACTTGATGATGAGGCTCGTTTACCAACACAAGGCTCTCCTCAAGCAGCTGGTTGGGATTTGTATGCCCTTGAAGAAACAATTGTGGTCTCACGAAAAAGTTCGATGATTCGAACAGGGCTATCAGTGGCCATACCTGAGGGTTGGGAGGGACAAATTCGTTGTCGCTCATCTCTCGGAAAAAAGGGAATGATCATGCCCAATGGGGTTGGAACAATCGATTCAGATTACCGAGGTGAACTAATGGTGCTGGCAACATGGATTGGTGAAGGAAAGAAGTTTATCGTTGCAAAAGGTGAGCGTGTGGCTCAACTCTTGTTTGCACCTGTTCCAAAAGTAACGATACAAGAAGTAAGCCCGGAGGAACTTGGTAACACTGAACGTGGAAAAGGTGGCTTTGGTTCAACCGGCAAATTCTGACAAGGCATGGATTGATGGATTGCTTCGCTTTGGCATGGCTGTGAGCGGAAACCGAGAAGTCGATGTACGCCTTGAGGGGCGTGTTGATTATGCACAGGCTCTTGAAATGATGAAGGCTTTACAGAAGCAACGAATTGATGGAGAGATTCTAGATACATTGTTGATAATGGAACATCCCGAAATCGTTACTATTGGCCCTCGTGCACGAAATGATGGTATTGCGCCTCCAGAAGATTACAAAACACATTCAGTGGACAGAGGCGGTGGTTTGACTTGGCATGGCCCTGGCCAACTGGTTGCTTATCCAATATTCAAATGGGATTTAGAAGGAGAGGTCTCTGTTGCTGCTATCATCAATCTTCTCGAAGAATGGATTATTCAAGCCCTTGACATGTGTGGCATCAAAGGTTCTCGAGACCAGCGAATGCAAGGTGTATGGGTTGATGGTAAGAAGATTTCAAGTATTGGGCTTTCATTCTTAAGATGGACATCACGCCATGGCTTTACCATCAATTATGACACTCCTGATGAACGTGTAGAACTACTTGCGGGATGTGGTTTAGGCAGCAGAACTACAACCTCACTGGCGAAACTTGGACACAACCTTGAATTTGAACAATTACTGGCAGCCCTTGTCGAGACAATGCCTGAATCTATTCTTCGAAGTCAAATTACCTAGTGCCTCGTTCTATAGAGGTTTGTAAGCCACAATATTTTCTTTTGAAAACAAGTGCATAAAAGGTAGAACCTCAAGCAACAAGCATGGGCGAGGTCGTCGTTGGTATTTCTGGGGCATCAGGCGCTGTCTACGGACAACGCTTGGTTCAAGTTCTTCGGGAAAAACAGATTCAAGTTCGCTTGGTCGTCACCAATGCTGGCGAGATAACGCTCAAGCATGAATGCAACACTACTAAGGAAGAGTTAGCCAGTTCCACAGGTGCTTTACTTGAAGATGATAAGAATATCGGGGCAAAATCCGCATCCGGTTCAGCCAGCATTGATGCAGTCGTACTGTGCCCGTGCTCGGGAACTACTCTTGGTAAACTCGGGGCAGGGATTGGAGATAATCTGATTACTCGGTCTGCAATTGTGGCATTGAAAGAACGAAGGAAACTGATCATTGTGCCGCGTGAAGCACCATATGCAACCGTCCATTTAGAAAACATGCTCAAACTCTCACAATGGGGTGCTATTGTCATCCCAGCCTCACCAGGATTCTACCATCACCCTCAAACACTCGATGATGTGATTGACTTTGTTGTCGCCCGAATCCTCGACCATATCGGCATTGAACACACACTCGGTCAACGCTGGACTGGTGAAGAAATAGAGTGACCAACACACCGCCGCATTCTTGAACCAAGGCCCCCTAAGAGGTACATGGACGAATCGGGCTTGTCTGGCAACTCTGTAGCGGAACTCAAGGAGATGCTTCGCAGTCAAGGGCTTCCTGTCAGTGGTAATAAATCACTGCTCATCCAACGCCTAATGGCTGCCCGACCTTCAAAAAGTGGAGTTTGGGAAGAGGTCAGTGATGCTTCTAAATCTAACAAACCAGTGCATATGAGTCTAGAACAGGACAGCGGCCTTGAGTCACCTCTTACTTTCAAACAACGAATGTCTACAACGGTCTATGGCCCGTTGAATCTAGGTGGCCTGATTGCCATTGGTTTGGCTTTAATCATGGTTACTGCCACTATATTTGTGATACAACCAGCATGGCTTGGTTTTGAGAGAGATTACGATTATGAGTTGATTGAATTTGACCAAGACCAAGCTCGAAACTTTGCTCAAGACCTTGTCGACCTTGGACATCCTGAATGGGAAGGGAGAATGAGTGGCTCAGTTGAAGAAACCAACACTTCGCAATATATCAGCCAGAAATTCCAAGAAATGGGCTATGCTGCTGAGATAAATGAATTTCAAGTTCCAATGCATCACGTCAATTCCGAACCAAGTTTCAGACTCTGTGTACGAGGGGCTTTTTCACTTGCTTGTGAAGGTGTAATTATTTCAGGTGGATCTCAAATTACATCGTTCCAACACAGAGTCGATTACGTCATCCAAGGATTCTCTGGTCAATCAGAATACATGTTCAATGAAGACATTACCGTGACAGACCTAGGGAATGGTACTGATGAAGCATTATGGCAAACGGCAACAGGTACCATCGGTTATGTCCGAGGCGATAGTTCTAGAGTTGGTAACACTGAACTCTACAGTAATGCAGCAATCAATGACCTTGCCGGAATAATCAGCGTCAACAAGAATTACAACTGTGGAAAAATCGAAGGCAATGACTGTGTCCCAATTTTCAAGGGTACCAACTATGATGCTTTAGTTGAGGCAAACGGCGGCAGTATCCCGACAGACATTCCCTTCATCACTATGTCAAAAGATGCGGGTGAAATATTTGAAACAATGGTTATTAATTCATCAGAACCTGCTTCTATAGAACTTATCATCGATGTGACTAACGACCAAGAAAGAAGTATTTATGCTCCCTGTGGAACCATTCAGGGGCGAACCTCAGAGTTGGTTATCGCTGGTGGCCATCACGACACTGTCTATCATGGTCAAGGAGCAATCGATGATACTTCAGGCTCTTCCAGCATATTAGAAATGGCTCGGCAAATTGCTGAAGTCATCAATCAAACTGGAACTCCTGAGCGAACCATTAGGTTCTGCACCTGGGGCGGCGAAGAAGAGGGTTTGTGGGGCAGTCGGGCGTATGTGGAACAGATGCAAAGCAGCCTCAGCGACAACCTTCGATTATACATTAATCTCGACATGA
The DNA here is from genome assembly GCA_018662825.1 of Methanobacteriota archaeon. Classification (GTDB taxonomy): domain Archaea; phylum Thermoplasmatota; class Poseidoniia; order Poseidoniales; family Poseidoniaceae; genus MGIIa-L1. The sequence goes on from JABJFI010000021.1 coordinate 5,572, forward strand.
ACCACGTAGACGCTGATTTTTCCAACAGAGGAAACTCCTTGAGGCTATTCACCAATAACGAAGATGACTACGAACATATTGTTCGCATTACAGATCTATACAAGCAAGAACGAAGTGAAATCGCCAGCAACTATGACATTCAATTCAGTCTGTTGAATGGACCCCAAGGCGACGCAAATGAAATGCCTTGCAATTCGGACCATTGTCCGTTTGTCTATGACCTAAACGGCAAGAACGGACGTGCTGTTGTCTGCTACGGTAGTGGAAGTTGGGAATATCATACCTATCTTGACACTATGGACCGATTCAATGAAGAATCGTTAGCTATATCCACGACTATTTATGGCACATACATGCGATTGCTTGCATATGACCTTAGTGTTTGATAGCGAGAGTTTCAATAACTGAAGTGGGTGGGTTGTAACATGGTCGCTCCAAGTGCATGGGCATCTCACATCCTTGTGACTTCAAAGTCAGAAGCAGTTCAAATCAAAGACAAGGTTGGGAAATTGAAAGATTTTCAGAAACTTGCACGAAAGAAAAGTACCTGTCCTTCCAGCCAGAAAGGTGGAGACCTCGGATGGTTTCGCAAAGGTCAAATGGTTCGTGAATTCGAAGAAGCCGTTTGGACATTGCCTGTTGCCTCTGTATCAGAGCCGATTAAAACTCAATTTGGCTACCATTTGATTTGGGTCCATGAACGTGATGAGTAGGCGATATTATGACCATCCGTGTTGCCTTAGAGGCCTATACTGTCATGGCTAAACATGGCTACTATTCCCATGAGCATGAAAAAACTCAGCCATTTGTGTTCAGTGTTTGGGCTTCGCTTCGAAATCAGCACATCAGTGAGGAACTCAATCAAACATTGAACTACGCCGACATTCAAATCGCCATTGATACGGTAATGCTTGAATCTAAACAACCGATTCTATTGATGGAAACAATGGCTCAAAAAGTCATAGATATTCTCTCTGAAAAATCTCAAATTGAAACACTTCATGTTAGAATTGAAAAGCCTGAGGCGCCATTACCGCATCCAGGCGGATTGGCTGTCGTTGAACTTGAATGGGCTCGAAACTGAGCGAGGCTTCAAACCCGACAACAACCACGAAGCACCATGGCGGATGAAGTCCAACGGGTCTATGTCGCTTCTGTGGATGAAGAAGGCGGAAATTCGTTGGCACTTGGATGCTTTTCAAAAGAAGAAACTGCTTGGCAAGTTTTGAGAACCTTTCTCAAAAAGAGTGACCAAATGTTACTCAAATCATCAAGTGTCGTCGTTTGGGATATCGATGTCATCGGCGAAAGTGGCGTGACAGTACTCTCGACAATGGAATGCAAAGATTGCCCAGTTTGTGGGCGTCGAACCTTCTGGATGGATTTAGATAATTTCTCAGCACTGTGTCATGGCGATGCGTGTGCTGCATGGGTTGAGGAGAGTACTGTTGAACCTGGAGTTATCGATTGTGGATGGCCACCAATTAGATTCCTCAAACAAGCCAAAGACATCGATGAAGCCTTCAAGGAATTGTTCAAGATTGGCGACCAAATGAAAGCGGTTGCTCAAGTTGATACGCTTACTGATAATCAGCCTCAAGAGATGCTTGAAGAATTTGAAAATCAATCTTCAAACGAGTCATCCGAGTGATCTAAGAACAATTGGGCCTACAAAACTGAAGGCAAACAATCCGAGGAAAACAAACATCCAAATTCTCATCTGCTTTTGGTTACGCTCATCACGTATATTCTTGTCAATACAAGCCTGTTCTTTACAGACTCGTGGCTCGGCAGACAATTTGATTGGAGAAAAGCAGACTCGGCAATGCTTGTGTGGCTGAACTTTACCCGAACCAAGAGTTCCACGAGCCTTGCTAGTCATTTTTGCGATGTTCTGTTTTACTTTATTTGTATCAACCATTCACTCACCTCATTGAATTAATGTTCCCTCGAATGGTTTTCCATCCAATGCTTGTTCTAGCAGCAGCATATCACGACCATCAAGAACTGCGAGGGTAATAGCAGCTTTTTGGGCCCAACCAACCGCTATTGGGTCAATTACGGCTGATGCACCAGGTGAAAGCGCTTCACCAATTCCAGTTATCTCCGCTAATTGGTCAAATGTCATCGAACTGAATGACTGTGCATCATCATGTTCTCGAGGGTCCTTGTCAAATACATGGCTAACATTGGTTGCAATGATACAATGTCCGGCTCCAGCATCACGAGCAAAAGCAACGGCAACTGCATCGGTTGTGTGACCAGGTGTAGTTCCACCCATTATTACCAAGTGGTGTTTATCAAGAAGGGAAGCGGCTTGCTCAGTGGTAGTAGGAATCACCGGAGCAACATCAATTCCGATGTCGAGTAGTATTTGTTGAATAATTGTAGCATTCAAGCGAGTGGCAGCAATTCCTACTTCATCAAGCCGGTGAGTATCGCTCAACATTGTCTTTGCTAATTCGATGCCTTCTCTAGCAGGGAGGCCACCGCCGACTACTATTCCGAGATGTCGTCCATTGCCTTCGATATGGACTGCAAGTTGACGGATTTGACCAAACCATGCAGTACGCTGTTCTGACTCTTCAGGGCGCAGGAGACTGCCTCCCAGAGCAACAACTTGACGACGGGTCATCAAACCCTCGTCACGCCGCCATACTTTGAGACTATCCCCCTTTGATAGTAGAGTGATGCCCATCAGTCGAGTGAAAACTCTCAAAGAAACGATTGAACTGTATGAGAGAGTTGAAGACCCCTCAACCATGCCATCGAAATGAGGCCAACACCCATGTCCGATGATGCAGTTCTCGCAACGCGAAGGCTTCGTCTCAAGATTGCTCTCGAAGATTTGAGAGAAATGAAAGGTTTCGGAACTGAATTGGTCACTATCATCATCCCTCCAGACCGTCAAGTCTCTGATGCTCGCTCACTGCTACAAAATGAGCATGGTCAAGCCGCCAACATCAAATCCAAAGGTACAAGGAAAAATGTTCAAGGTGCAATTGAATCCGCTCTTTCAACCCTTTCAAAATACAAAAATGCTGGAGAAAATGGCATTGCCCTTTTCGTCGGCTCAATAATAATTGGCAATAACAAGAACAAAATGGTTAACATCGTTGTTGAAGAGCCTCCTCAGGCCCTTATTTCATTCCGATATCGCTGTGATTCGGTCTTTGAATTGACTCAATTAGAAGATATGTTGGTCGACAAAAAATCATACGGTTTATTCGTAATTGACCGTTCGGAAGCGGCCTTTGGCATAGCATCCGGAAAAAGAATTCACGTCCAAGAGCACTTGGTTTCAAACATTATGGGTAAACACCGACAAGGTGGTCAATCCGCTCAAAGATTCGAGCGATTGATCGAAGAAGCAGCTCATAATTTCTTCAAAAGAGCCACTGAGCACGCTTGTTCATATTGGTTGCCAAACTTGGAAAATATTCAGGCGATAATAGTTGGAGGCCCTGGTGCAACCAAAGATTTCGTTGTTAAGAATGATTATTTCCACCACGAAATAGCCAAAAAGATTGCAAAAACAACCTTTGATGTTGGCTATTCAAACGATAGCGGCGTTCGAGAATTAGTAGAGAACGCAGGTGCTATGATGGGTGAAATTGAACTTGATGCTGAACGCCAAGTAATGAACGCTTTCCTCAGTGAATTGGTCAAACCAGCTCCCAAAGCAACCTATGGTGAGAAAATGATACGTGAGGCTCTTGAACAAGGCGCTGTAGGCCGGTTATTAATCTCTGAAGGATTGCGAAAGAACTCGATAACTTTGGAATGTGGTTCCTGTAATCATGAATGGACTGCAAGTGTTGGTCGAATGGAATCTCTACCTAAATGTCCTTCATGCAAGGCATCAGGCAATGGAGTAAAGGAATTGAGCAGTGTTTCTCTCATCGATGAATTGTGTTCTTTGGCTGCAAAAAGTAACACAGAAATAGTCTATATATCAATTGATACAGAAGAAGGCTCTCAGTTGCTTCTTGGATTTGGAGGGCTTGCAGGGATTTGCCGCTATCCCATGATGTGAGGTGTTATCATGAAAATGCTTAGAACCATACTCGAACCTTTGCTGGAAGAGTCACTAGAAGGCATTGGTATCAACTCTCAACATTGGAGAAGCATGTTGGTACGTTCAAGAGAACATGACCAAGGCGACCTTTCTCTTCCTTGTTTCCCCTTTGCCAAAGAACTCGGCAAATCTCCTATCCAAATCGCTGAACAGCTTGCAGAAGTATTACCAAGCCACCCAGCGCTTGGTGAAGTTCATGCTGTCTCCGGCTACCTCAACATCAAAGCAGAGCCTCATTGGCTTGCCACGCAGGTGATGAATGGAGGTGTCCGCATTGGTGATGCATATGGAAAGTCACCTGCAAATGACCAACAAATCCTCATTGAACATACTTCAGCCAACCCAAACGGGCCGTTTCACGTAGGCCGAGCACGCAATGCTATTTTGGGAGATTCATTGGTTCGTCTACATCGTCTTCATGGCAATAATGTTCGTGCGGAATACTATGTAGATGATATGGGGAAACAAGTTGGAGTTTTAGCCTGGGCGTTAGCGAACCTCTCTACTGAAGATGTTGAACAAACCCTTGACCAAAGAGACCCAATCAATCCAAAGTGGAAAGGAAAAGCAGACCATGAACGCGTTCGTTGGTATCAAGCAGCCCAATCTATCAGACAAGAACGGGCTGATAAAGAAGACATAGAAGCCGAAATCGGAAGAATGGTTCACGCCAGTGAACACGGTGATGAAATGGTATTACAATCGTTCCAAGACGCTTACCAACCGGTCCTCGATGGTATGCTTGCAACTTTGCAACGTCTTGGCATTGGATTTGACACATTCACCAAGGAATCAATGTTTGTCACCAATGGCGATGTTGCAAAACTGATGGAGAAATTCAAAACTTTCGAAATACATGGCGTTGCAGACAATGGCGCTGAATTTTTAGATTTGGGGGCTAGAGGCCTAAAAGGTAAAACTGAATTCTTTTTCCGTCGAGGCGATGGTTCATCTCTCTATGCAACCAGAGACATCGCGTACCACATTTGGAAGTGGAATCAATGCGACCAATTGATCAATGTTCTCGGTGAAGACCACAAGTTGCAGGCAAAACAAGTCGGCATGACTCTAACCGAATTAGGTCAAAAAACACCCGAGGTTTTGTTTTATTCATTCATTAAATTACCAGAGGGGAAAATGTCGACTCGAAAGGGCAACGTCGTGTATATGGATGACCTGCTCGAAGAGGCACAAGCGCAAGCAGCTGCTGTTGTAAGTGAACTTCATCCTGATTATTCTGCACAACAAGTCAACTCTATTTCCGAGGCTGCTGGGACTTCAGCAGTACGTTTTAACATAATCAAAGTCAGCCCAGACAAGGGATTTACATTCCGTTGGGAGGAAGCATTGGCCTTTGAAGGAGGCTCCGCACCATTCATAATGTATAGTCATGCAAGGGCATGTTCTATAGCGAGAAAGTGTGAAAATTCTGGTATTGATATTCAAGCAAGCATCGCCAGTGAAGTTGAGATTCCTGCACAGATGCCGAAGGGTATGGTCGAGTTGCTCAGAACACTTTGTGTTCATTCCGATGTCTTGTCGAAGGCAGTCAATGACCGTCGCCCTCATCTGTTTGCAAACCAGTTATTGCAATTGGCCACTTCATTCAACAGTTTTTACCGAGACTGTATGATTCTCAAGGATGGAGAACTCAATGTATTCAATCTCCAACTATCTGAAATTGCACGTAATCTCCTGCGAACAAGCATGGAAGGACTAGGAATTGTTCCAATCGAACAAATGTGATTACTGGTCAAGGTCACGACGATACCAGCCCTCTGGTAATTCCAACGGATTATTAGGTCGAGCTACTTTGACGCGGCGGACGATTTCCAACCGCATGGAGTCCATACCGACAAATTCTGTAGCAGACATCGTCACACGCCCTTTCGGGTCACAAAGCAGTGGTAATTCAGGCTCCCCCTCCGAACCTTCATCGCGCCATTCTTGCTCCGCAGCATGAACTTCATCCCAATTTTCAGGAAGTGGTTTCAGAAGGTCTGCTTTTGAGGTAACTATCATTAAATCAGTTCCAGGAAGTAATTTTTGAACATCTTCGAGTAGGTGTTCTTGCTCTTCAATTGGAGTGCCGCAGGCTTCGCTTTCATCCATCAAGAACAGGACTAGTGAACCGATATTCTCCAGCGCAGCAATCGCTTGTAATTCGATGGCATTGCGCTTTTCAAGCGGCCTATCTAGTAGACCTGGTGTGTCAACTAATTGGTATTGCAAACGACGGTGATTAAAATGTCCAACGTGAATTTGCTTTGTAGTAAATGGATAGTGGTTAACTTCCATATTTCCAGAACTCAATGCAGAAATGAAGGCTGATTTTCCGACATTTGGCGCCCCACAGACCACGATACATGGCAGTAACTGGTCAATAGTCGGAAGACGCTTGAGTGTTTCTCGAGCTTGACTTAACCACGTCAGTGAAGGGCCAACTCGACGCATGATGGAGGAAATGCGGCCGTAGGCTTCTCTGCGAGCATCGTGCATCAGTTCTGTGCGACCTGTTCGAACAATTTTTTTGCTGTTTTGACCAGCAATATTGAGCACTTGCTTTCCACCCCATTGGAGCATTGATAGATGATGTCGGTAGTCATCACAACCGACACATGCATCGATCATCGAAATATCAAATTGTGGAGATTGGTCTAATGAAGGCCAAGTATTTACCGTATCTTGAAAAGTTGTCGCGATAATATCGGCAGCGGTTTGTACCATTCGGTTCATCTGTTTTCGAACTCGGAATACCCGGTCTGAATCATCGACTCTGTCCGCTGCTTTCTTAGCTCTAGAGAAGGCTTTGTCGAGAATTTCTTCCTCGAGAAGAACAGTGGGGAGTTTTCGCCATGAGACTTTCATACCCTTCTCCTCGTTCTAAGCCGGTAGCCCACCCTTGATGAAGACATCCGTTGAAGAATAGAGCCAGTGATGGTTTCATGTGATTCAAAGAGCGAGGTTCAAGTAGCCTCGCCGCGTGAACGGTACATGGCGAGTAAAAAGAAGCAAGGAATTGAACTGCCGGATTGGGCTACATCACTTTGGGAAGGAATGGGTTCCCCTGACCTATCGGAATTTGTCGATGTTCACAATGGCGACCTGTTGGAACGGCGTCATGGACTTCGCCGTGATGATTTAGTTGAGATACTCTTGGATGCTCGCTCAATTGTTTCTGACGATGAATCGTGGCTTTGCGGTCGACTACTCTCCTCGGGAAAATCCAGCATTGAATTGTTGACAGAAGACGGACGAACACATTTCATCGCCCGTGACATAATTGCACAAATTGTCTTGATAGCCCACACTCGACCGGCATACATCGATGACAAAAACCTCCTCGCCTTTGAGCGTGCTGACATGAAGCGCCGTTCAAAACTCCACGAAAAGGTGGAGAAGGAAAGTCAAGGCAGTGATGATGCTCACCTTTGGGGATGAATAAATGAAGGCCCCCGATGATTGGGGAATCATCGCAAAAGATATCTAAAATTTCGTTGGAGTGATAAAATGCCAAACGACCCAAAAGGCCGTACAAAACCGGGTTATGAGCGCCATGTATTCGTTTGTGGGCATGAGCGCCCAGATGGTGCAAGTCGCGCTTCGTGCTCAAAACGGGGCAGTTTAGACCTAATGCGTCTGTTAAAAACATCAGCCAAGGAAGCGGGTTTGCCAAATGTGCGTGTCCAAAAATCTGGTTGTCTAGACTTCTGTGAGTTTGGAACCACTTGTGTAGTCTATCCCGAAGGAACATGGTATTCTATTTCTGGAAAAGAGGATGTCCCCAAAATTCTGGAACACCTTCGCACGGGAATTGTTGCAGAGGAACTTCGTCTCAAACTCGACGAGGGAAATCAGTAATCACAGTTTCACTGGTCTTGTTGCACCGCAAGCCTGACACTTGAGAAGCGTAGTTCGGTCTTGCTTGACAAAATGTGTATCTGGTGCAGAACATTGACTGCATTTTATGTATGAATTGACATAACTGACAATAGTCTTCTTGATTCGCTTTGGGGGAATACGCCCCTTGAATCGAGCACGTGGCCCATCACGGGAACCTGAAGTTCCAAGTTCATTCAAAATGTATTGATACACGTGATTGTCATCTCGGTCCATCATCGAAACAACTTCATTGAAATTGCGAAATATAGTGTTTTGACCTTCGATTAGAATCTGAGGTTCAGGCAATCGCCATCGTGATCTAGAAGATATTTCTTCAGGAATATTTTCCCGTGCTCTGTCGAGCAAGGACTCATAATCAAAGTCGCTCATAGTCGATGGCCTGTGTCGCTCTTTCTTGAAGCCTTTGGATGCAAGACATCTAGATGATATGCATGATGAATGTGCAAAGGGTTGATGAGTTAGTGTCCTTACCCCTAGATTGAGTACAATGGCATTGAGTATTGAAGAAATGCGCGCACTAGCATTTGGTTTGCGAAAGGAAGGGCTGAATTCTCAACAAATAGCCGACGAGTTGTCTCTTTCTCAAGATACGATTTCTTGGCTACTTACCGAAGGTTCTGCTGGAGAACGCCCAACTGATGTTCGCATCGGCTGGAGAAGTATCGGCGTTCGCCCTGAACGAATCGCGGCAATTGGTACGATTATGGCCGATATTGCCGACGAAGAACTCGGAGCGTCTGACATCGATACAATTGTTGGAATTTCAATTAACGGCATCAGTTTTGCTCACGAAGTTGCACGTTGCTTGGGTTCGGAATACACAATCTACCGCAATGTCGAAGGTGATGATGGACATGGTGTTCTTTCAAACAAATACGGTCAAGTTTCTGGCAAGAAAGTTGTAATTATCGATGATGTCTTATCATCTGGCACCACATTGGGTAAAACCATTGAATCAATTCGTGCTGCAGGTGGAGAAGTTGGTTTGGCTATCGTATTGATCAACAAAACTACTCGAAATGAAGTCGACGGAGTACCTCTTCGCGCCATTATCCGAGCTGTTGCTGTCTAAGGTGAACACACATGCACTGGGCAGATGTTGCAGCACAGTCACTCGCTCACAAAGGCGATACGCATGTTGTTTCAACCGGCATTACACCAAGTGGAGAATTCCATATTGGCCATCTACGAGAAATTCTCACCGGTGACATGATTTCTCGTGCAGCAAAAAATGCTGGTTTGAATGTAGATTTTGTATTCATCATAGACAGTGCTGACCCCCTACGGAAAGTTTACGATTTCCTTGGCCCTGAATACGAACAATTTGTTGGTAATCAATTGGGAGCAATACCCGCACCGAAACCAGACGGCAATCCGGATTGGGAGCGATTTAACAATGAAGGATGGTCATATGCCAATCATTTTCTTGACCCATTTCTCACAGCACTAGAAGAAATAGGTGTTCGACCTCGACTCATAGATAATCTTGAATCCTATAGAAGCGGTCACTTCGCAGAACTTTCTAAGATAGCATGCGACCGAGCAGACGAAATTAAGGAAACTATCGAACGTATTTCGGGACGCGAATTACCGGAGGGATGGTTTCCCTGGAGCCCATTAAATTCACGAGGGGGCTTGGATAAAGTTCGTGTCACTGGATACGAATATCCGCTGGTACACTGGGAAGACGAATATGGAGAAACCGGTTCATCTGACCTTACCAAAGGCGAAGGAAAGTTACCTTGGCGAATTGATTGGCCAGCAAAGTGGGGATGGATTGGAGTGACATGTGAAGCATTTGGAAAGGACCACGGCGCAGCAGGTGGCTCTTATTCAACCGGACGAGAAATTGCAAAGATACTCGGACATGAACCTCCGCAACCATTGGTCTATGAATGGATCAGCCTCAAGGGAAAGGGTGCAATGTCGTCTTCGACAGGAAATACTGTTGGACCAATCGAGGCTTTACGTTTAGTTCCACCACAAATATTGCGACTTTTGATTGCCAAATCCAAACCCAATAAGGCCATTGATTTCGATACTGGCATGGGTCTTGTCACATTGGCTGATGAATTTGAACGGCTTGCAGCAAGAGATTTCAATCACGAATTGGAAAATGAGGAAATCAGCCGACGACTGAAGGTGCAAATCGAAGATGCTGCAGGTGCGATGAAAATGGCCACCGTTGTATCCGGTCAAGACATTGAGGCTACCGCGGTAACTTTCCGCCATCTCGCTTTGTTAGCCCAAACTAAAAAGAACGATGCCGATGTTTGGGCAAGCCTCCAAACATCAGGAGCAGTTGAAGAGATTACACAGGAATTGCAGGACCGTTTGAATCGAATGCGGTATTGGATTCAATCATCTCATTTCCCCGAGGAAATGCGCATCAATATTCTCTCCCAACCTAATCGAGAAATACTTGACGGATTTACTCCAGAAGAAGTGCAAATACTTCACGCTCTTCACCATGAGATATCTAACTGTGAATGGAATAGGAAAGCGATTTCTGTTGCGATTCCTCAAAGTGTGGAATCACTAGGAGTGAGCCACAAGTCGCTTGCTTACAAAGTTGCATATCTCAGCCTTATGGGGATTGAAAAAGGACCGCGTCTTGCCCCTATTCTCGTTGAAATGGAACAAAAGGAAATCGTCGATTTACTCCGAGCATGTCTCGTTGCTCTTGGCGAGTAAGTGGGTTTTTCTCTTTTCAAGTTGATTCACCCATTTTTGGGGGTCAATGACCGTCACACTTGAAAAGTAGTCGGTAACCATTGGCTACTATGGCGGGGGTCTACTGTCCAACTTGTGAGGCTGGTGTTGAAGCCGCAGCCAAGTTCTGTCTATCATGTGGACATGACTTGACAGGACAAGGACCAATTACCGCCACTGGTCACGATTTAAATCAACTTAAAGAGGTAATTCGCATTCGAGATGACCTCTCAATGGCTGAAAAATTTGACATGATTGCAAAAATAGAAGATGGCGCAAATCCAATCGTTTTGGGTATTGCTGCACCTGCAGATGGAGAAGAGGTTGACCTCTCTGAGGCTTTTGCTGCAGATTCTATTGAACCATCAGCCAGTTCAATCTTTACAAATTACGAATGGGGTCAATCTCCAGCAGCAAATGCGGCTGTTAGAGCAGTCGTTAGAGGAACAAATGGCTGGGATTTAATCCAAGCCGGCAAATTGGACCTCAAGGAAGGTCTGTTCCGTGAAGCAATGAATAACGGAATGGAAGCATCGACTCACATTCACGATGTGGCAAGTGGAGAACACGAAGGTATTGACCCTGAATCAATGCGAGCAATTCCCGTATTGAAACCACCAAAGCGCAGTTTCTGTCCAAAGTGTGGCTCAGACATCCATGCCAATACCATGCTCCAGTGGAGAAAGTGGCGAGACTCATCGAGTGAAGTAGTTTCGATGCAATTAGAGGCTTCGATGGAAACCTCATTGATTCAAGTGGCCGCTCACTACATCAACGTCATGCAAGCCATGCAAGACGAACGTGATGATGCACTCAATAAAATCGCAAAAGGCGACCCTGCTGCAGTCGAAGGAAAACTCCGTGCAAAACTCGAAAAGAGTATCCGAAGTGAAATAGAAAAGGAAGTTCGAGCTGAACTTGAAGAAGAATTCAAAGGGCGTTCAGCCGCTAGTTCACCAGCGAAAGGAAAAGCGTCACCAAGCAAAGGAAAGAGTTCAGGAACTTCGACTAAGGCGGCGGCTAATAAAGCAGCATCCGGCACTCAGAAAAAGAAGTCAAGTGGAATGTTTGGTGCTAAGAAAGTCGTAAAGAAGTACGACGGTGAACCAGGCGGTAAAGCAGACTGGTTCCTCAAAGAAGCGCTTGACACTGTATATGACCCACATGGCACAGGCAAGGTCGTCAAACCTGCAACTATTCTCGCACGCTCATCAGAAGGCAATGTTCGGGTTCGAGATGTTGTTCGAATCTATGACGTTGAAGGCGAAGAAGGAATTAGCGAATTGGCTTGGACTAGTCCGCTTACAAAGTACATCATCGAAGCATACTCTGCATGCTGATCAGTAATGCACCATCAATCGACGCGGTTCCAATGGACCACTCATTTTTGCCTTACTAGCCGCAACTTCCATTTTGGCACCTCTAAGGGTTGTAACAAATGGTATATTCAATTCGACCGCCAAACGACGCATCATGTTTCCATCACGAACAGCACCACCCGAAACAGTCGGCACATTGACGATGAACGAAACATCGCCTTGTCGCATAAGGTCAAGTGCATCGGGATAGTTATTGTCAGCAATACGGTATGCGACATTTACTGATACTCCGGCTTCTCGAAGTGCGTCACATGTCCCCGGGGTAGCGTAGAGCGTAAATCCGAGTTCAGCAAGTTCTTTAGCAATAGGAACGAGAGATTTCTTATCCTCATTACGCACTGTCAAATAAGCACCACCAGAGGTTGCCACTGGGACCTCGGTTGCTAATCTAGCTTTCAAGTAGGCCAAATCAGCAGATACATCTGAGCCATAAACTTCTCCAGTAGATTTCATTTCAGGGCCTGGTGCAGGGTCAAGTCCACGTAGTTTGATGAATGGGAATACAGGTGCCTTGACACATACTTGACCCGATGTTCGGCGTGGAATAACCTGTTTAGAAAGTGGAATGCCAATGGTAATATTGGCGGCAATACGCGCCATTGGCAAACCTGTTGCCTTAGCAACAAAGGGCACTGTTCGAGAGGAACGGGGATTGACTTCAAGCACATACAGTTTATCGCCTTGAATGGCAAACTGAATGTTATAACAGCCCTTGATTTTGAGACCGAGTCCGATGATTTTAGTTTGCTCTGAAATTTTCTCAAGCATGGCATCAGAGATATTTTGTGCAGGTATGAAACATGTTGAATCTCCAGAATGAATTCCAGCCTCTTCTAAATGTTCCATAATGGCCCCAACCAATACATCTTCACCGTCACAAGCAGCGTCGACATCTATTTCTGTAGCATGGCCAAGATAGTCATCGACTAAGAGTGGTTTGTCCGGAGCAAGATAGGCTTCATCAAGATACGCGTCGAGTTGTTGCTGATTGGAAAGAATCTCCATGCCGCGTCCACCAAGTACATATGACGGACGAATCAAAACTGGGAAGCCAATGTCTAAAGCGGCCTTGCGAACATCTTCTGCACTGGTACCTGTAGTTCCATTCGGCATATCCAATCCAGAACGCTTTGCAAATGCCTCAAACCGTTCTCGGTCACTTGCTTCATCAACAGCATCACATGAAGTTCCCATGATGGATAAATCCAATCCGAGTGGCTTCAAAATTGGGAGACGCTCGTTCAAAGGCAATGCTAAATTTATCGCAGTCTGACCGCCAAATTGCAATAGAATTCCATGTGCTTGCTCCCGCAAAAGAATTTCTGAAACACATTCGAGGGTGAGCGGGTCGAAATACAACCGGTCAGAAGTATCGAAGTCGGTTGAAACTGTTTCAGGGTTATTGTTGATAAGAATTGCATCCTTTCCGGCTTCACGTATCGCTTTGACCGCGTGTACACAACCGTAATCAAATTCAATGCCTTGTCCAATTCGAATGGGACCACTTCCAACAGTTACCAACCGTTCTTTAGTACGCGTTTCAAGTTCAGGAAGCAAGTCAACTCCTTCAGCATCATCCAACTCATAGGTGGAATAGTAATACGGTGTTTTGGCAGCAAATTCCGCAGCACATGAATCAACCATTCTAAAGCGTGGGTGCAGAGCAAGTGAATGCCTGCGACGCATGACAGCCTCTTCATTTCGACCAATTGGTAAGGAACGTGGACCTGTAGATGGGAACTCTGCTAATGCGTCAGCAATATGTTCATCCGAGAAACCATGACTCTTCCATGCACGCAATTGTTCTCTGTTCAATTCGTTGGGGAGGGCTGCTGTATCAGTGATTTCTTTCTCAATCTGCGCAATGTGCTCGAAGCGATACAAAAACCATCGAGTAATACGAGTGATTTCGTGAACCTTCTCGACACTCCAGCCACGACGGAATGCTTCAATTAACGCCCCCATGCGACGGTCAGTGGCAACTCTGCACCATTCGACAAGAGTCGAGTCGGGTAAGGCGGTCAAAGCCCTTTCAGCCATGCCTTCGCCTTCTGATTCATCGGCACGAGTCAACGGCCGAGGATGGGCACAACCTTGTTCCAAGGATGCCCAAGCTTTGAGGAATGCTTCTTCGAAGTTTCTCCCAATTGCCATCACCTCTCCTGTTGACTTCATCGAAGTCCCTAGTGTTCGGTCTGCAGTTCTAAATTTGTCAAACGGCCAACGAGGAATTTTCACAACACAGTAATCAAGCGTTGGCTCAAATGCAGCAGTTGTTCCTTCTCCAGTGATTGGGTTCGGCAATTCATCCAGTGTGTACCCTACCGCAATCTTCGCAGCCATGCGTGCGATTGGATATCCTGTGGCTTTACTGGCAAGCGCTGAAGAACGCGAGACTCGAGGATTTACTTCGATAACACGAATTTCACCAGTTGACTGATTGAAAGCAAATTGAACATTACATCCACCTTTGATGTTGAGTTCACGGATTAAAGCAAGTGCCTGGTCTCGCAGAATTTGGTGGTCAGCATCAGAAAAAGATTGCAAAGGCGCTACCACAGTCGATTCACCGGTGTGAACTCCCATCGGGTCGATGTTTTCCATCGTACAAACTATAGTTGCATTATCCGCACCATCACGCATTACTTCATATTCCAATTCCTGCCAACCAAGTATTGATTCCTCAATCAATACTTGATTAATACGAGAATTCCGTAACCCCAGTGTTGCGATTTCAACCAATTGCCCCATGTCCCAAGCAGTTCCTCCTCCAAGACCACCAAGTGTGAAAGCAGGACGAATAAGAATCGGCCAAGTACCTATTGACTCGGCAGCAGAAATGACTTCATCCATCGTATTACAAGCAATGGCGTTTGAAATTGGAAGATTTATCGATTTACAAACTTGATTGAATAATTCACGGTCCTCTGCCTTGTCAATTGCATCCAAATCAGAGCCGATCAATTCTACGCCAAGACGGTCTAGTGAACCATCATGTGCAAGTTCACTAGCAATGTTGAGGGCGGTTTGCCCTCCCATCCCCGCAAGTAACGCACAGGGTTTCTCAATCTCTAAAATACGGCGAACTGTTTCCGGTAGTAACGGTTCGATGTAGACTTTATCGGCCATTTCAGGGTCGTTTTGAATTGTCGCTGGGTTTGAATTAACCAAGATAACTTCGTAACCATCTTCCCTCAATGCTCGCACTGCTTGACTGCCTGAAAAATCAAATTCGGCCGCTTGCCCAATTTTAATCGGGCCACTACCGAGCACGAGAATTGTTTTGAGGTCGTCTCTTCGGGGCATCAGTTGACACCTCCCAATGTTCCATCGACAATCTCACGGAATTGTTTGAACAGGGGTGCTGCATCATGAGGTCCCGGGCATGCCTCGGGATGGAATTGAACGGTGAATGAAGGGTGGCCTACAAGGTCCAATCCTTCGACTGTTCGGTCATTGGCATTGACAAAACGAACGATGACTTCAGCACCGTGCTGATTGACACCAGGTGGCGAACATGCCCCACTGGGGTGGGCCGCAAGCATTCCTGCGTCGGGGTCGGCAACAGCAAAACCATGGTTTTGACTGGTAATCGAGACCAAACCCGTTTTCAAATCGACGACAGGCTGATTTGCACCTCGGTGGCCGTAGCGCATTTTGTAAGTCTGCAAGCCAGATGCCAGTCCCATCAACTGATGGCCAAGACATATACCCATCACTGGCAATCGCGCTTGAACGGCTTGGGCTAATGTGTTCCTAGCCATGGTTGCTTTACCGGGGTGAGCGGGGTCTCCTGGACCATTAGAGCAGAACAATGCATCTATTTGATACTCATTTACAAGAACATCAAACGATGTTTCAGGAGGGCACCACACCACTTCAAAATGGAGACAAAGGTTGCGAAGTATATTGAATTTAATTCCACAATCAAGAGCACCAAGGCGTGGTAACGGTTGGTCAAGAGCATCCAATGCACCAGGGTTCAGAACCACCGGTGAAGTGATTGAGACTTGTTCGACCAAGTCTTCGAGGTCAGGAGAGGTAAGATGCTTGAGCCGCTGTTGCAGAAGTTCTTCTTCGGCTTCTGGGCCGAAGACGCAAAGCACAGTCCCTAGTTCACGGACTCGACGTGTTATGGCACGTGTATCAATTCCTTCAATACCTGGAACGCCATGCAATCGAAGTAAATCTTCAACCTTTGCAATTGAATGACGATGGTCAGGTTGGTGCATAGCATGACGAACAACAACACCTCTTGGCCAAACTCCTGCAGATTCGGAAGCGCTAGCATGAATGCCATAATTACCAATCAAGGGGTAGGTGAAAGTCAAAACCTGTCCTGCGAAAGACGGGTCGGTGAGAGATTCCTGATAACCCATCATGCCGGTGGTGAATACCAATTCTCCTTCTCCATGACCCTGAGCGCCAAATAGAGTGCCAGAATAGCGACCTCCATCGGCTGTAAGAAGTATGCCAGACCCTTCCGCAGAAGGTGGCAAATCAACGCCATATAAGAGGCCGTCAGCGGCATCTGGAAAAGTTGGAGCGTCGGAAACTCCACGTTGATTTTTACCCGGACTGAATGTGCCGGTTTGTACATCCACTCCCGACATCATTTTTGGTCGAAAACGGCCCCCCATAATGATTGGCATGAAGCAAGTGCGAATATTGCGGTTTGAGTATAGGTGTAAAACAAAGCCAAATAGGGTGTAAAACGCCGACTAAGCATTTGTTTACTCTTCTTCTTCACGGTCTAAATCCCGAACTCTCTTTCCTTTTGCCGATGGCTGAATAATCAGCCGAGCGTCGTCAAAAGTTCTATTGCTCCCCGCTTCTCCATACCAAGCATCGAGAAATAAGGCGAGAGCCGCAACTTCTGAATGCGGTTGATTGCCAACTGCCACATTGTATTGACAGTGTTTGTAAACATCACCAGGTACTTTCGCACCACCCACTACAAGGACAATTGGGCGGTCTCGACGGATACGAGGTATCGCCTCACGAAACGGCTCACCATACATGGTTAGATGAATCGCAACACCAGGCTTTCCATCACCCGCATCTTCCTCGACAAAACGGCGCAACCAGCCCATTGGGCCTTTGACATGCTGGCAATCCATTCCTCCGCCGAATCTACTAGCGACAGACTCTAAATTTTCAAACATTTTTGGATCTTCATCCCCAGCTAACAGAAAGCGGTCAGCACCAAGTGCACGACCAACCAATGCAAGATGGGTTGTGATACGCGGGTCTCGACCGAGCCGATAGCCCAGCCGTAAAACATCGACACGTTCACCTGTCATGATGCTTCGAGTTACCAATCCTACAAGAAAGGTGCAGTCGTCAATCGCTTGATTCCGATTGAGGTTGATGTTCCGGTTCATCATTGATAGGCGAGATATCGATGTCGTGATTAGCACAGAATTGCTTCAACCACAAGAGTAGAGAAGCATCGACGAGGAAATGTGCACAATAGGTCACTCCTCCCCAAAGAAGTCCGATTCGCGCACTACGCCAAATTGCTGTTTTAGATTCAAGGTCATTTGTCACAAATCCATAGACCAACGGTTCGATAAAGTAAAATCCGCATACAATAATCATCGCTCCAGAGATGAGTGAAGGCAATAATTGGCCTAATTCTCTGCTGAAATCCCTGAAGAATGATGATACAAGTCCAAAGAACATAACGGCTATTGCCACATCAGCGAAACTCAATTTCATCAAAATAGAGATGCCAATATCGAGGTCGTCATCATAAGAAGAGACAAATATCCAATAAAAGAACACTAGTATCATCAACAAAATACCGCCATAGTAAGCCTTTGCCGATATCATTTCGAAAATTGAATTATGGTCTTTGACATCAAGACGTCGAATCAATCGGTCGGCCAATTCTTTTCGATGTTCACTCGGACCTTGGGGGTCGTAGTTGCTCCCATTTTGTCCGAATTCCTCTGAAGAACTCTCTATAGTTTCATCGGACATACTCATGCTTGACACTCACATCTTATCAAATCTGCCGAACTCGCAGGGTTCATGAGCGGTGACTTTCGACCCCAGATTGTTCACCGAAACCGCATTTTCGCCGGAATTCATCGAAATGAAACGGAATCATGTCATGTGATGGGAATACTCAATGTTACGCCTGATTCATTCCACAAAGAAAGCCGAAGAATAACAGTGGATTCAGCTGTCAAAGCGGGTTTGCAAATGTGGCGGCAAGGAGCAACATGGGTCGATATAGGTGGTGAATCTACACGACCAAATGCAGACCCCGTTTCAGTTGAAGACGAATTGGGGCGTGTCATACCGGTCATTGAAGCGTTGCGTGCTGAAAATTCTGAAGGGCTGATATCAATTGATACGCGACGGCCTGAAGTTGCAAGAGCAGCACTTGATGCTGGAGCGGATTTGATCAATGATGTATCCGGATTGCGTGACCCCCAGATGGTCAACATTGTACTGGAAAGCGGATGTGGCGTATGCATAATGCACATGCAAGGAACGCCTGAAACGATGCAAACTCAGCCGAAATACGATGACTGCGCCAGAGAAGTAAGTTCACAACTACTTGAAACTGCCCGAGCATTAGTTGCGGCTGGACACCCTGTTGAATCCATAGTACTCGACCCTGGAATTGGCTTTGGCAAGAATTTTGAGCATAATTTGGAACTCTTACAGCGCCATGATTTGTTTCGAGGAGTTGAAGGGTTTGCTGTACTCTGGGGCGTATCTCGTAAGTCATTTATCGGGCAATTAACCGGCCAATCAGAGCCATCAGAACGGTTGAGTGGAACACTCGCAATTGCTTCAATGGCGCACTATGAACACATCGATATCGTTCGAGTTCATGATGTTCAGGAGCATATTGACCTGTTTAAAGTTCTCAATGCCGTTGACTAAAGTCCAAGACTGCCTAATAATCCCGCAGCAGCAAACCAAGCACCTGCCATGCTACCCAAGTTGGATAGGGATGTGACTAACAGGACTCGCCCTGCTTTATTGGTCCAAAACGAACCCAAACTTTCGAGTTTGAGGAATTGTTGCAGGTCTTCAGCCGTAGGCTCCCTCAATTTCAGTTGCACATAACCTGCAAACCATCCTGCTGCGAGGGTAGGATTCAGTGAAGTGATTGGCGAGGCTGCAGCAGCGGTGAGAATCGCCAATGGGTGGCCACGCGCAAGAGCACATCCAAGTGCTGCAAAAACAGCATTAGCAGCCGTCCAAACTGTAAACATTTCAAGCAAATTAACGCCTTCTCCATTGGCAATGAAATACACCATGAGGCTCATGACAAAAAGAGGTATCAGCCACGGAATACTCTTGGAAAATCGGCCTCGGACAGGGAGAAGTTCGAGTTGTTTCAATTCATCATCCTTAGGAGCAGTGTCTTTTTTGATATGGCTTTCAATACCTTTTAGATGCCCAGCACCTACAACGGCTAGTATCTTTTTGTCCGATGATTGTAAAGAGGATAACTTTCCGGCAAGAAATGCATCTCGTTCATCTATCAACACCGTACCAGCCCCAGGGGAGAAGGTTCGTAATTCCTCCATCAATGATGACAATAAATCCTGATTTTCAAGTAATTCTGCTACTTCTGGACCTTCGTCATCTTCTTCATCTTCCCCGAGCAATGACCATAGAATTCGAAATTTTTCACGGAACTTCATTTTCTTCCATGCACGACGTAATGTAGTTTGGATGTCGCGGTCAATCAAAGCAACTTCAAGTTCAGCATCTTCGGCTTCTTGAACAGCCACTAGAAGTTCTGCTCCGGGTTGCTGGCCTTCATCGAGCCCCATTTTTCGTTGCTCGGCCGCCAATAAGGATTGAAGCAAAACGAGTGGGGCTTTACCCTCTTTGACTACTTTGAGCAATCCCTCTTTGTCAAGACGCCGGTCACTGGTGAGTGCTTGATGCCGAGAAGCGCATAATTCTACAGCAACAATCTCTGGTTGGTAGGATTTTATTTGCTCACGAACTGCTTCTACGCTGGCTGTCGACACATGGGCTGTACCGAGAACTCTAAGGCGTGGAGATAAATCCACAAAGGGAGCATCTGTCATCATTCCACCTCTTTTTGGAATAACTTTTCTAATTCTATTCCCATCGCTTCAACAGCTCTTAATTCGGCTTCTTTTGGGTCATCAGGAATTTTTGTGAGGAGGACATCGAACGGTATTTGACCACCGGCTAACGCTTTGTGCCCACCAGACAAACCGCCACTCCACTTTTCAGACAATAGCCTTCCAAGGTGGAGTGATTCATCTGTTGAACGAGCAGAGAGAATAATTTTCCCTCTCCGCGGGCCAAAAACTACAACTTTGTTAACCCCTTCAGTTGGAAGGAGAAAATCAGCAATTTGAGCCAAGGAATCACGGTTTGGCATTGAAGTCAAAGGTGCGAGAAGTGTCGAATTGAATAATGAGCGAGAACCGAGTGCTTCAGCAAATGATTCTAAAGTTTCTTGGGACCGTGGCGGCTCTTCTATAGAACGGAGGAGTTCCTTATCAACGAATGCATTTAGCCATGATAGTGCCCGTATGTCAACGGGATTGAAATGGCGAGTAAAGCCAAGCGTGTCAGTTCTAATTCCAAACGCAAGTGCTGTTGCAATACGTGGAGTAATCGGATGTTGAAGGCTCATGAGGAGGCTAGCAACAAGCGATGAAGTCGCTGAGAATTCGGGGCGAACTAGAGAGATATCTGCTGCTACAGACTCTTCGAGTGAATGATGGTCAAGAACAATATGCGGCACGCAATCATTTGGAAGGACGTTATTTGCACCAGGTCGATGGAAGTCGACGGTTATGACAACCGCAGCATCACGCAGAACATCTTGCACTTCCCAATCGAGAATAAGGCGCCTGACTGGTATCTCAAGAAGTCGAACCATCGCTCGATTTTGTTGATGCTCAATAAGCCCCCCGTGCAACAGTTCGGGCACAAGACCCATTTGTTGAACTAACTCATACATTGCCAATCCCGCACCTAAGGCATCAGGATCGGGGTTGTCGTGGCAAAAAATAGCCACCTTGGAATTGACTGGTATCGATTTGAGATAATGCAAGACAACTCCTGCACCATCTTTTCGCTCCCATGACCGAATACGGTCTTGCATGGCTGCAAATGAAACATCGTCGACACTGATTAAGTCAACTCCATCCCCTTCCAAGGGCAAGGTCGTGAGAATAGGGATTTCGGCCCATCGATTTCGGATGGAGGCTACGGGGTCCTCATCAGCTAATGCTTCAGGGTTGAGCAACAACACTGCCGTTGGTTTGTGAGCATCGAGTGGCAATTCACTGAGGAATGTCGAGTGTGGAAGTGCCATGATATCACAGCCCTCCAAAGGCCCATCGAGAGGAAGTTTCTGGGCAAGCCCAACCAAGATACTTTTTCGCTGCTCAGCACACCATTGACTCAAGCGTATGGCGAGTTGTCCCGAACCGATGATGAGAAACATCCTTTCACCAGTTTTGCCTTTGAGTCCTTGCGTTATGAAGTTACGCTAGGTTCTGTTGCATCATCAAAATTCGATAACGACGTTTTCACGCTCATGGTCAAATATCTCAAAGAGGGAACGTCGTTCGCAACCTTTGACATTTGCAACAAATACAGTTGGAATCATTTGAATCGCCTTGTTGAATGAGGTCACACTGGAGTTGTAGAATTCACGGCGGTCTGCTATGCTGTTTTCAAGGGCTACCAATTGGTTTTGGATGTTGAGGAACGAAGAATCTGACTTCAACTCTGGATATTGTTCTGCAACCATGTTGATACGCGGAATCATTGCTGCGAATGCAGATTCTGCTCGGGCAGTTCCTTCGATGTTACCGCTTTGAAGAGCGCCTGCTGCTGCTCGGCGTGCTTCGAAAAGTTTGTCGAAAAAGGCGATTTCGTGCTTCGCAATGCCTTTTGCAATATTAACAAGGTTCGGAATCATGTCGTATCTTTGCTTGAGCAAGACTGAGATTTGCGCCCATGAATTGTCAACGTTCAACTCGAGACTGACAAGGCGATTCCATGTGGAGAAAAACCAAAAAATTCCGATGAGAAGAAAAAATCCGGCTACTGCTCCTGCAATAATGAGTCCATTAGACATGTTTTCGGCTTTCCACTTTACTTATTGAACCTATTGGTGTAGCCATACTTTGAGAGACAAGGTCTTGAAGCAAGGGCTGTTGCCATTGCTATCTCTGCATGGTCAAGGCCAACATGAGGTGCGCTGAGGGAATAAAATGATTGCAGAAACTCTGGCTATTTCCTTCGGGATATTTGTCGTTGCATTTTTGTTTGCACCTATCGGAATGGGTGGTGGGATGATTTTTGTCCCTCTCTTGCATTATGGATTGGGTTGGGAAATCAATGGTGCATTATTAGCAATTTCTCTTTCACTCACTTGTGTAGTGAGTTGGGGAAGTGGCCTTGCTCACAGAAATGAAAACCATTACGATGATTCTTCACTCAAAATTGGCCTCAAGGGCGCGGTCCCTGGGGCTCTTGTTGGTGTCGGCATCGTTCTGCTCATCGGAGAAGAAATGGATACTGTGTTCAAAGTCTTGAGTTTGATTATGATTTCTTGGGCGATATACAAAACAGCAATGAAGATGAGGAATGATTCGACAGACAAAGAAAATGAGGGGGGTGAAAACAATCTAGAGGTACAAGCCATACCTTTGCAAATTGGCTCAGGGATTGGTGGAATTCTCTCAAGTGTCTTAGCAGTAGGGGCTGGCGTCATTTATGTTCCAGTATTGAGGTCATTTGCTCACCTTAAACCTCGTAAAGCCATCGGTACAAGCCTTCATTTGATGATGGTTGTTGTGCCTGTATCTATTCTTGCACATATGCTCACACTGTCTTCCGAAATGTATTCAAAATTAGGTCAAGAAGTGTTGTTAGTTCTTATTTTCATGGCTCTTACACTTCTGGGTTCTCGTAGTGGTGCAAGATATGGTATGAAATATCTCTCAGAGCAACAACTGATGAAAATATTTCTCTTTGTCATCATAATTGTCGGATTAAAATATGTTATCGACCTAAGTGGATTTTAATCTTCAGATTCGAACACAAGTTCATCTGAAGGTGCATTAAACATCAATTGAGATGTGTCTTCAATGGCTACAATACCACGAATGCTGTGTTTCTCTTGGAGTTCCACAGTTGGCTGAGCCAATTTCACCCGCGTGCCTGCAAAGGACAGAAGATGGCCCGAAGATACATTCCAATCTCCTTCAGGTAACCAAAGTCCAATTGAACCAAGTTCAGGATGGTGAACAACAACTAATGTATCTTCGTTCTCGTCTACTTCAGCACGCACAACACGGAGCATTGCTGATTCTGGTATCAGTTTACTCGACGGTTGCCAGTCCTTCCATGTTTCCTCAAAGGGTTGATTATGCTCATCAGCACGCTGTTCAATCACCTTGATTTTCTTGGCAAATTCTTCAGCCTCTTCTTCACTTAATTGATTCAAGCCATCCAATAATGTGCGCATTCCTTCATGCTGAAGCATGTCAATTTGCGTCATTGCCGCATTCGCCATCAACAGGTGTTCAGACAATATCTCGAGTTGTTCTTGAGAACCAATTTGCAATGTGCATTCCATGGCTTCATCGAGAACTTCCAAAGCCAAACCGGGTTGGTCAATAGCCAATAATGCCTCACCAAGGTTCATCAATTGTATTGATGCATGTTTTTTGTCCCCTGAAACAATATCCTTTGCACATTGAATATGTTGTTCAGCAGATTGACTATCTTCGAGAAGATGACGAGATATTCCGGCACATACAAGATAGGGCAGTCTAGGGGCTGAAATCAACTGTGCTTGGCGGTCTGCGGTCTCGAATAAACGAGCCGAACGTTCCCATTTCTCAGAAGCGATTGCAAGCAGTCCGAGTTGATATACAGCGTGCATTTCAGCAAATGAATCGTCGATAAGTGTGGCTGATTGAAGCGCTCTGGAGAGATGTAGTCTGGCTGTATCTCTTCTACCTGACATTTTTGCCATCAATCCCAAAGCAGTCTCTGTACGATACAAATAACTGCTAAAAACACTGTTTGCGAGTTCTGCTGAAGATTCATCAAGTGGTGCTAAATCAAGGCCGATGGCTTCCAAGACCTCGCTAAGTAATAGCAGAGTTTCCTCATATGCTTCCCGAAGTTGTTCGGAGGAATTGTTTGAAGTGAGGAGAGATAAATGGGCATCAAGTGAAAGAATCGGTTGGCAAATTGTCGGCAAGGAACCCAATTGCTTCAAGTGACTCCCCTTGACTTTCTCTCCTGCTAATGTTCTTTGCAAAGCCCGCTTAAGGTTTGGTTCAGAACTCTTACTCGGTGCTGATTTCTGTGATTGTGGCCGGTCTTCAATGAGTGAATCAACCATCCATGTGAGTTTTGCCTGGATATCATATTGATGTACTCGGCTGATGGCATAGCGCATCTCAGCAGCCCTCACACGCCGAGAAAGACTCTTCATTCGCCCTCTGTTTTTAGACGGGCTTTGTGCCGCAAGGCGTTGAATAAAAGTAGAAGGGGGACAGGTCGTATAGCCAAGGTTCGCTTTCTCACCGGAGGTTGTCATCTTGAAATCATCCGTGACAAGAATGACTTCTCGCCCTTCACGATGAAGTTTGGATGCAAGAACCATCAATGAAAGATCTACATCTTGAGGTGAGGCTCTCTCTCCGATTTTTTGTGCAAGACCTCGAATTTGCCCGTCGTCAATGGCAATGGTAGTCAATAGCGAATCAAACTCTGCTAGAACTTTCGGCTTTTTTGCCCATCGTTGAAAGCGTACATTACGTATTTCATCATGAACGCCTGGAGTCACAAATAGTTGCTGATTATTGTTTTTTAGACACTTGCTTGCGTCTTTGATAAAGGTATCAGGGGCCATCGAACCAAGATGTATGAAGCAATTCGAATCAACCACCCAGGTCTGCGTCATATTTGTCCCAACAGTTCAAGGGTGAAGAGGTTTCACTCTATATTCAGCCCAGGTAAAATACAGGTTGCAGGCCGTTTGAAGATGCGATGACGGTAGCGAGCCACGATTCTATACGCAATGTCACGCAAAGGCAAAGGTATCAGCCAAGCGACAGGA
>JABJFI010000092.1 GCA_018662825.1 Methanobacteriota archaeon
AGACTGGGTGGACCCAATTGGTGTTGGTGACCCAGCAAACCCAGATTTCTATCTGCCAAGCAGTGCCCAAGTCAACTTTAACGTCAGTGTTCCAACCAAGATTATTCTCTTGACTCCAAGTGGTACCGTTGACCGTGAGGCTTCGATGACATTACAGGGTCGCCTACTTGATTTGGTTGATGCACCTTTGGAGAACCTAACTGTTGAAGTCTGGCTTGGAGGACAGTGGATGACCAATGTCACTACCGATGACACAGGTCTCTTCACTGCAATTTATCCAGTGCCGTCCGATGCACAACTTGGCCCTATCTCTCTTGAAATACATTTCACTGGAACAACCTTCTATCTGCCAAGTAATGCAACTGGAATTTGGACCGTTTACAGTCAGGTTCTAGTTTCAGTTTCGATGGACACGCCGGTAGCAGTCGGTCAAAACACGACCATTGTTGGTACCATTGTTGATAATCAATTAATTGGAATCGCAGGACATACTGTGGACCTTGAAGTTGAAGGTCTGATAATTGCTACAATAATTACTGACTCCACTGGTGAATTCACCTTTACTTGGACCGTCCCAGATACATTCAGTTTCGGAAACCATTCCCTGTTTGCAAATGTTGATACCCAAGGTTACTACCGTTCTAATTCTGGAAATACGACCTTCTTCTTGGCTCATCGTTCAGATGTGACTTTCATCTTTGATGATGGGAAAGACGCTACACGTGGCAACCTTTGGACCCTTTCAGGTCGGTTGTTTGACATTGATACAGTCAATAACGATGGATTGAGTGGAATCGAACTCAGTCTAAGATTGGATGATGTCGAACTCATGACGGCGATTACAGGAGAAGATGGAAGTTGGTCTGCACTCGTTCCAGCGACTTCTGATTTGGCTCGAGGAGATCATATCTTTACCATTTACTTCGAAGGTACTGAAGCACACCTTGGAGCTCAAGCAACAGGTACTGCTACGGTATGGGCCAATGTGCTCATCACCATTGACTCGACTTCTTCCAATACCGTTGTACGTTCGGATTCCACCTTTTCACCAATCATTCTGACTGGCTCCATTTCTGAAGTAGGCGGACTTGGCGAGGTATTCGACAATGTGACGCTATATCTCGGCAATGGTTCGAATTGTTTGGCTCAAAAGAACGGAGCGCGTTGCCTTGAAAACCTTGTCATTGATTGGTCAAATGGAAACTTTTCTCTTACGACAACAGCCCCATCTTTCTTGAATGCAGGCTCTCAATACTTGCATTTAGAAACACCTCGAAATGATGGATACTATCTCAACACCGCAAGTGTCAGCCATTCGATTTTTGTCAAGATTAATGCTGACATTGTCGTTTCATTGGATGATATCATGGAAGATGAACAAGAAAATATTGGAGGAAACATCATCATCACTGCAGAGGATACTCGCCAAGGTGTAGATGGAATTTCAGTGACAGTTTATCTTTACAATGAAAATGGAACTCAACTAACTGAACCATTGCAACGTCTCACAGATGAAAATGGAATTGCGCCGATTGATTTCAATTCTGACCCACCATATGGTGATGCTGATGTGTGGGGCCAACTTTACATGGAGATTCTTATCAATGACCCACGACTGTCACAACAGACATTAGATGAATTTGCTTTGGAATATAGTGGGGCTATAGCACCGAACTATGGATACCAAGAAGAAGCAACTGAGTTGCCGATGTGGGCTTATATCTTCACCCTTATCGTAATTGGGTTAGCAGTAGGTGGAGTTGTACTTTATCGCCGTCGCCAATCTTCAGAATTGATGAAGGAAGCAGCAGAGATTTTTGCTTACACCGCGGAGTTATTGGCTGCAGGCGACTCTGTTCGTGAATCAATTTTCACCTGCTACCAGAGCCTGTGTGCAACTTTCCAAGAGCATGGATTCCTTCGTCGTGATTTCGAAACAGTTCGTGAATTCGAGATGGCTATTCGACAAGCAATGCCGCAAATTTCTGAAGAGTCCCTCCTTGCCCTCGACAATATGTTTGAGCAAGCACGTTACAGTCGTGATGAAATGGGCGAGCAACACCAAGCAACAGCTCAGCAAGCATTGGGACGAATGGGTGAAGAAATCTCTTCACTTACCAAGATTCCACCGCGCTGAAATGATTACCAACGCAAATGAAGTCGGCCATTAATGAAATGTGCACGGATTTCACCTGCTTCAGCAGGTATAGGGAGGACTCGAAGGAGGTCATCATGGCCTGCTTCTTTGACAACAATACGCAACTGGCGTTGTGCCTCATCATTTAATGTGGAAATTTGAATATCTGCCTCATCCGCTCCATGAAGGGGAATAGTAAGGCCGTCTGGATTTACAGTACCATGCAATTGGTCGACCATCCACGCCAATCGGCGTTCAGGTTCAATCTCGGCGAGATGAGATTCTGGAATCATTCCCGAGGCAACTAGAACTCGCTGGTGGTTCATTTGAACTTCAGAGAGGTGATTGGCTTCTATGTGGAACTCAGCATGGAGTTGTTGAGGCTCAGCATCAAGTCCCAAGGCCTTGACACCTATCGATTCTTCATTATCTTCAGCCGTTATTCCCGTTTCCAGGTGAACTGTTTCCCATGTCGACATGGTTCCTCGGTTGTGTGCGGCCTCCATGAACCTTCGTCCTCCAACATTTGTGATTAATTCACACTTCTTTAACTGTGTGTACTTTAGAAAAGAAGCGACGAGCAAAACTTAGAGTCGTTTGTGGGTCATTTGTAGAATTCATTCGCAAATCATTTGGATAACAACTAATGTAGGTTCGATCGGTATGGCGTTGGTCGAGAAGAAGAATGAGTGCTCTGTCACCAACCGAACGTATAGGCCGGCCCATCGCCTGTAAAGTCGTATTAATGGCCGGTTGAGATACCGCATAACGCCAAGCATTATTTTTTCCAAATCGGTCTCCGACATAGGCTTTGAGCGATTCCAATAACACCGACGGAGGTGGATTCTGGATGCCAATACAGGCTACAGCATCCAATATCCCACCGTTGTAATCGATACCTTCGGATAAGCGTGCTCCATGAACACCGCACAACAAAATTCGTCGTCCAGATTCCTTTTCACTTCGTAGAGTATCTACGATGGAATCGATGTCATTTTTCGTCCAATCTCGGTCTTCCATAATCATTTTTATACCTTTGAACGACGTATCACCAAGAATCTCTTGCATCATTTTGTATGAAGCAGAAAAAACCGCAATATGTCCGGGGGTTCCATCGATAAGGGCTTGGATGTGATTACGTATTTTTTCCCACATCATTGGGGTGCGTTGATTGTATTTGGTCGTGACGTCTTTGGCTACAAGAACAGGTCGGCGTTCACCTGAAAACGGTGAGGAATAGGCGGTTTTTGTGGTCTTTGATACAGGAAGGTCAAGAATATCCGAATACATTTGGGGTGGATACAAGGTTCCAGACATGAGAATTGCACCATGGACAGAAGAAAATACTGGGCCGGATACGAGACCTGGGTCGAGTAGATGAGATGTGATTTTCCCTTCCCGACCTTTCGCATTGAACACCAAACTTAGAGCAGTTGTTTCTCCAAATTCTTCGATGCATTTGAGAATATGACCCATTCGATGAGCATCAGGCTCCATTGCATCCTCGCCCTCACCGACCTCCAAATCCACTTCAACTCGAAGAAGAACATCAGCAAGTCGGGGCAATCGATGGCTTCTTTCAACAGCAAGGTCAGCCAGTCCGGGGTTTTCACCTAACGTTTTTTGTCCAGTTAGCCCCTCATACTCATCGCATGCACGATGGATTATGTCCAAGAAACGGGGAACTTCAACTCGAGACTCTTCCGAATCGTTTGGCAAATCTGAATAAAGTTGACGAAATAAATCGGCAAATTTGGTTCGAGCGATTTTCATGATTTCAAATGCCCATGTGGCGATATCGAGTTCAAGAGCAATGGCAACTGAATCTGTTTGCAAATAATGTCCGTTAAGAGTCTCCTTGTATTCTTCCAATTCCATGGCAGCATTACGAGTAATCGTGGGCGTAATCACTCGTTCCATCGACATTCTAATTCGGTTTGGGAGATTATGTGCTTCATCGACTACGACAATG
>JABJFI010000083.1 GCA_018662825.1 Methanobacteriota archaeon
CCATTCTGATTCTCCAACCGATGTCGGTTGAGGAAACCGCTACATCATCACCTACTATAGCACTACAAGTGAATGAATTTCCACGATAGACAATATTTGACTGACATGATGCCTGACTAACACCTGGAGGTTCATTGACAAGTAGATTGATGATTACCACATTATTATCTTTGAGGCGCTCATAGGAGTCTGTTGTATTAACCCATCTAACTACAAATTCAGTATAACCAGAACGTTTTGGGGTGATGGGGACTTCAACCTTTATTCTTGAACCGCTTTGATCTCCAGCCGCCAGACTGAGGTTGATGCTGCCGACTAGCGCATTTCCTTGTCTCTCCCTAACTTCCAATGTGCCATTACCCATGGCAGGGCCAAGGTTTTCGATGATTACTTCCAAACCAGTTGTTCGGCCTTGAGTTGGAGTTTTATTCTCTCTAATATCAGTGAGATTAGCATCATGAAGAATATCTGCAAAGGCCGCCATCTTCGGATCACCAACTGCGACTCCCATCCAACTCATCAATGGATTTGCCATGTAAATCGATTCCGCCCAAGTATAACCGCTGGCATAGGCTGTTGTCATGACACTTGGATAAGCAACTGCAGTAAGGTACGGTTCGTAGACATAGCCTTTTACACCTGATACTCCATCTTCTAGCAAATCTGCAATTAGAGATTGACCGTACGAAGTGCCAAATTCAAAAGAGCGGGCACCGGTAGAGACCGCTGTTTCAGCAATGGAACCATTCACCCATTGGTTATGAGGGCGGATAGGGTACAATCGAAGTGTGTCAAGGTAGACCGACCCCCCAGTCGAAGTGGCAACTAGGTCGAGAGGTATTCGAATACGAAGATGAGTCGCATTAGAGTGAGGTTGGAAACGTAGGGTGGTTGATCCCCAACTTGTAGCAAAAATTTGACTGCTTGAAGAATTACTTGAGAGAATAACCCCGTTACTATCAATCGAATCAACCTCGAGGGTGAAATCACCGTATACATCGCCGGTTCTCATACCATAGGCATTAACCAACCAAACATGGTCATCTAAGTGGTTAGGAATAAGGAAAGTTTGTTCGAGAGAAGCAACTGATTGCCCATTCCCAGAATAAGCCGAGCAATCATGGTAAATATTGCGATGGAGAGTGGTTATTTCATGGTCCTGCAAAGCCACATTCCAAACTTGTACATTGTCAATCATTCCCTCAAAGAAAGTGCTACCAGCACGATTTACACCCATTTTATACAATTCAAAGTTGTTTAGTGAGCCTACAGCTACTGTGATTGATTGGACATGGACACCGTCCAAATACAGCCGCGCTGTTCCATTTTCAAATACCGTAACCAAGTGGGTCCATCGTTGTGCTTCAACATCGCCAAAAACGTGGCTTTGATTGGAGTGCATACGCCATTGCCCATTGTAAACAGTGTGTTGAAAAGACCCGTTAGAACCTGCGGCATCGTCAACAGCAAACGTTGAGGCGTAATTTGGCAATGTGGTTGAATTTGCCCAAACCCACTGGCTAATGGTGAAATTACCAACCCAGTCATCAACATCGACTTCTACCGAGTCATCAACCCCATCGTACCACAAACATGAGCCATCCGCGCAGGTCCGCCAATTGCTAGAATTCATGTTTTTCAATGTCAAATTGGTGCTTGAATTTACTGAATCGTTTGCGAAGGAACCTGAACCGTCTTCAAAATCCCACTGATGCAGAAGAGAAGAGGCTGAAGGGACATATCCGCCTGCAAGTGTAAAGGCCGAGGCCGGAATGAAGGTTTTCGACTGATTCGGCCCTTCCCATGAAAATTGCAACCCATGGGGGCCACCTCCTTGAAAGAATTCAATGCGAAAATCATGTATACCTGCATCTATTACTATTGAATTAGAAATTTCACTCATCCCATGTGAACCGTAGTTTTGAATCAAACTTTGGCCATCCATCCAAAGTTCTGAACCATCATCAGTAGTCAGGTAAAACGTCCAGTTCCCAGTTTCCGGAATCGAAATTAGTCCGCTGAATCGGGCGCCCCAGTCATTCTTGAAACGGCTATCCAAACCAGGGTAAGCTTGAGATGATGAACTGTACTGAAGGTTGCTTTCGACACGAATATGATCAGGCACACGGTCGATGAGCAATGGCATGGAAGCAGTATTGAAACTGACACCATTATTGTCGAAGTATTCAGCTAAGATTCCGGGTTCGTAAGAGCCAGATTTAGCAGTACATACCGCAGAAATGGATGCTTCAATGGCCCCATTCCCGCC
>JABJFI010000119.1 GCA_018662825.1 Methanobacteriota archaeon
AGGTGCGTCCATTGGTGGAGCAGGAGGTGCGTCCATTCCAGGCATAGGTGGCATTGGTGGCATTTCTGGTGGAGCAGGAGGTGCGTCCATTCCAGGCATAGGTGGCATTGGTGGCATTTCTGGCGGAGCAGGAGGTGCATCCATTCCTGGCGGAGCAGGAGGTGCTTCCATTCCAGGCATAGGTGGCATTGGTGGCATTTCTGGTGGGGCAGGAGGTGCTTCCATTCCAGGCATAGGTGGCATTGGTGGCAAACCAGGTGGAGCAGGAGGTGCGTCCATTGCAGGCATTGGAGGCATTGGAGGCATTGGTGGTAGGTCGGCAGGGGCGGCAGGTGCTTCCACTCCAGGTGGTGCTGGAGGCATTGGTGGCATTGCTGGCAGTCCCGGTGGCATAGGTGGTTTTTCGTCGCTCATTTGGAATTCCTCCATGTATACCGCATAAGCGGCAACACCTCCATATTCAAAGAGCACATAACCGTTCTCCCCTATAGTTTTGAAAAAAGTGGACGTTTGGTGAGTCAACTCTTGGTTTTTCCATCATGTTGATGTAGGGTGGTTCGGAGGAGTGGACATGGTCGGAATGGATAGTGGCACACCCCCAGTGCTCTTTGTTGTTGGAACTGCAGGTGCAGGAAAGTCTTCTTTGGTGACATCGTTTCAACGTTGGTCCCGATTTTTGGAAACAGATGCCATAGCAGTAAACCTCGACCCTGGAGCAGAACGTGTTCATTACGATGCTGAATTCGATGTACGAGATTTGATTTCACTAACTGAAGTAATGTCAGAATATGACCTTGGACCGAATGGTGCACAAATTCTAGCAGCCGACTTATTAGCAGCTCAGGCAAGCGATGTAGCGGAACAATTGCATGCATTGTCGGGCGAAGTAATGATTGTTGATACTCCAGGGCAAGTAGAACTTTTTGCATTCCGTGAGGCAAGTAATCACTTGATTGAAGTGATTGGACGAGAACAATCAGCAATTATCTATTTGTTTGATCCAATGCTTTCCCGTTCACCTTCTGGATTTGTATCACAAATGTTACTTTCCAGTATTGTGGAATTCCGACTTGGCCTACCAACCAAGAATTTCTTATCAAAATCAGATTTGCTTGAGCCAGAAGAATTGGAAAAGATTCTCGAATGGTCCGAGCGTTTGGAAATTCTTGAAATGGCTCTTTATGATGAGGCTGGAGGACAACGAACAGAGTTTGCAATTAATCAATTGCGTTTGATGCAAGATTTTGCTCAAGCACCCGGACTCACACCACTTTCTTCAGAACTCGAAGAAGGTCTTGCCGACATCCTCACCTTTGCTCAGGCACTTTTCGGAGGCATGAGTGATGCCCGTGATGGTTTCGCCAGTGACATTGAGCATGAAAAGAATTGATTGTCAATCAAGCACCTCATAACACTTAGAAGCCGTCTTTCTATGGAAAGGTGCATGGCACAACATTTACTCGCAATCGACGATGTCGAAGAAGACTTTGAAATGATTTTGAAATGGGCAATTGAATTCAAGCGGCTTTGGAAGCAAGGCGATGAAGTTGCACAGAATTTTCTACCTCTGGACACCCTTGCCATCGGTTCGATTTACGAGAAACCGTCAACCCGGACGAGGGTATCTTTTGAAGTAGGAATCAATAGATTGGGAGGCTACCCACTGACACTTCTCAAGAATGATATTCAGTTAGGTAAATCAGAGACTGTGGGTGACACATCACAAGTACTTTCCCGTTTTTTAGGTGGAATGACCTACCGTTGTTTTTCACATGATGATGTTGCAGAACTTGCACAGAATGCCGATGTCCCAGTAATTAATGCCCTTTCTGACAAGCATCATCCTTGTCAAGCAGCAGCAGATTTAATGACAATTTTAGAGCATTTCGATGACCGAGAGGAATTGAAAGTTGCTTGGGTTGGAGATGGTAATAACGTTCTTCACGATTTGATGCTCGCATGTGCAATGCTTGGCATTGATATCCATTACGCAATTCCAAAAGGTTACGAACCGAACAAGGATGTAGTTGAGAGGACCAAATCTATTGCTGAAAAGAATGGTAGTCAAGTTGTTGAAACCAACGACCCAATCGATGCAGTTAGTGATGCGCATGTGATCTACACAGATGTGTTCATTTCCATGGGAGAGGAACACCTCACCGATAAAGTCGAATCATTTGATGGATTTCAAATTAATGAAAAATTAGTTTCAAACATGAATGATAGTTGGAAATTCATGCATTGTCTTCCTGCGCATCGGGGTGATGAAGTTACCGATTGGGTCATGGACCACAAGCAATCAATTGTCTTCGACCAAGCCGAAAATCGCATGTGGGCTCAGATGTCATTACTTGCTTACTTAGTGAATGAAGGCGCTTGGGAAGCGATGGGCGAATTCATGAATCTTGATTGATTCACAAATACATCGTGAGAATAAACCCGAGCAATCCTAGCAGCATTGCAATACGGATTCGTGCAGAAACTTGTACATCTTCACCCTTGTACAAAGGTCCGTTGAGACTGATGAGAATAAAAATTGCAGGGGTTTGAAGAATCAATTGGCCAAATGCAAAAGGACCTTTCCAATATGGGATATACAAACAGACCAAACCCGCGATAATTAGGACATAGGCTACCATTCTAGCATTTTCCAAACCAATCTTCATGGGTAATGTTGAACGGACACCTTCATCGGCTAACATGTCCTGACAATCCTTGACAATCTCACGAGCAAGGTTGGTGAAGAATACAACTCCCGCAACAAAGGCTACAAGCCAAGAAAGAGAATCCACTGTTGCTGCACCATAGAGTATTACAGCAGCTACCATCAATGAGATGGAGATGTTCCCGATGAGACCTTTGCTTTTGGTTTCAGGGCCTAAATCATAGGTGAGCATCATTACTGCAGCAATGATGTAAATAGTTGACAAAGGCCACCATGTTGAATTATTTTGTGAAAGTTGAATCGACCCGTAGACCATTGAAGACAGACTCAGTATCCAAAGTCCGATAACAAATCTTTGTGCCGCTTGAATCGAAACACGTTGTGATGGTATTGGGCGTGCTGGATGAGCTTGAGCATCAATTTCAGCATCTTTGATGTCATTCATTGCATTTCCTGCCCCCATGAATGTCAAGACTGCGAGAACTTGGACAGCAACTGAGGTTATTTGCTCAGAATTCAGCGTAGCATTCAATCCAAACAGAGCGCCAAGGGGTACTGTAATCGCAGCAAGCACCATGTTTTTTGGGCGCATCAACTCAATGAACGCTCGAACATCTGCCGCCATACTTCAGCGTAATGTGTGAAGGTTTTCATCCCTTTGCTTCAAGCAGAAGCGATTGACCAAATACAAACTCGCATTCTGAAACCACCGATGTCAGTTCCTTCATCGAATCCGACTTTGACAAATCGCCGGTCACGTGCTAGAACATTGCCTAGTTGATTCATAGTTGCACCCCAGCGGAATCGCTTATTGACATGATCCAATATGTCGCTGGTGTTTGCTTCACCTACTGTTGTAAGGTAGGTCGAGATTTCTTGGCGAAGGCGCTGAGTTCTTCCCATCAAGCCTCACCTCGAATGGCGATTTGACTACGGCGTGTTAACCGTGCAACAGTGCTACTGATGATGGCAGTTCCTGAACCACCAGGTCGGTGCCAAGGTTGCCACCCAGCAGCGGCAAACCGAGATGGGAGCTTGCCGCTGGGGTGGGCATAGAGTGTCGTAGATTTCTCTGCCCATGTGGGTAGTTCTTTCTTTTTCGATGAGCATTCAAGGTCTGCGAAATTTATCTTTTCAAGTGTCTCTGCATTGTTGTGCATGAACCAAACTTCTCGGCGCCAGTATATCAAGCGAATAAACACCCCTCAAGTTAATCTAAACCGGGCATATCCTTGCAGCACTGTGTTTTTCACTTTAACTGGAAACTGAAAGTGAACCAAAAGTTATTGATTTTGCATTGAATATTTCGGAAACGAATGATTGAATGCGTGATGGCTAAATACGAAAGGTCGGTGGCAAGAACACTCACGCTCGTATAGTGTAGTGGCCCATCATGAAGGACTCTCATTCCTTCGACCCGGATTCAAATTCCGGTACGAGCACTAAAACCATGGTATTTCCAGATAGTTTCCCGGTACGAGCACTAGTATTGATTATTGATAATCTCGTACTCATACCGACATTAGAAT
>JABJFI010000084.1 GCA_018662825.1 Methanobacteriota archaeon
AGACCTCGAAGGTGAATTAGGCATTGATACAGTCAAGCAAGCCGAGATTATGGCTGATATCCGTGAGAGGTTTTCACTTCCATTGGATGAAGAATTTGTTCTTTCGGATTATCCAACACTCAATCACATGATTGGCTACATTCAGCGAATGACAGGAGGAGTTTCTACACCGGCAACCAGTACAACACCTCTGCCAGTTCTACAACCCGTTACAATTCCTGAACCGTCTACTACAGCGCCAGTCTTGGCCACCGACTCTCATATTCAAGAGCAATTAATTGAAGTGGTTGTTCGCCATACAGGGTATCCTAATGATTTCATTGAATTGGACCAGGACCTCGAAGGTGAATTAGGCATTGATACAGTCAAGCAAGCCGAGATTATGGCCGACGTTCGAGACATATTCCAACTTCCTGTTGATGATGAATTCGTTCTTTCAGACCATCCGACCTTGAATCACTTCACTGCTTACATTATTCGAATGAAAGGTGGGTCTATTGTAGATGCGCTGCCCACTCCAATCGTTGAACAATCAGAACCTGTTGTAGTAGAAGCACCTGTGGCTAAATCTGAACCTCCACGCCAACGTCAAGAGAATTGCCGTCGATGGCAAGTCGAAGTTGAAGAATGTCTTGGTACTGGTTCACTGTTAGCACTAGACGGAACCATTGTTGTGACTGATGATGGATGGGGAATTGCAGAAGCATTTTGTCAACGTGTAGAAGCTCGAGGAATGCGGGCTGTTCGTATTGGCTTTGAGAGTGAGATTCGAGATATGTCGAGCCATGAAGAATCAGGCAGAACCGTTTATCGTGCCGATCCAGCAAATCCAGAGCATCTTGCATTGGTCTGTAAAGAACTCGAACAATTCGATATAGCTGGTTTGGTTCACATGGCGCCATTGAAACTTGCCGGTGCTTCATGGATTGATGACACTAAACCATCGTCACAAATTGCATTAGCAGCACACGGATATTTCTCATTGCTCCAAGGTTTAGATGCTCACTTTGCTACTCGCAAAGATGGACTTGTTGCCTCAGTCACTGCCTTAGACGGGCGTCATGGAAACATCGGAGAGCGTTTCAATTCGGTTCAATGTGCAGCTTCAGGTGTGACGAAATCATATTACTTTGAGCAAACACATTTGCGGATGCGTGCACTTGACCTACATCCGGAAATCATTCTAGATGCAGACCAAGCCGCTGAACAGATCGAGTCAGACCTGTTTGAACTCGGTGGTGAAATTGAAATCGGATTAGACCGAGATGGTCGTCGATGGACGCTTGTAGCCTTTGCCGAAGAACTTGAGGGAGAGTTGACACCACTGCAATCGGATGATACATGGATTGTATCAGGCGGTGGTTCTGGAGTAACTGCCGCATCAGTCATAGGTGTTGCATGCAACTCGCTCAATGCAGGTGCACATTTTGCATTGCTTGGGCGCTCCAGCCTTTTAGAAGAAACAGAAACATGGGTGGATTGGTCTAATGCACAGTTGGAAGAACAAAAGAATGCTCTCCGTGAAGAATTAATGGTAGCCAGTGAATCAGGCAAGGTCACGATGGTTGAATGGAACACTGCTTGGCGAAAATATGCACGAAGTCGCGATGTGTATGTCACCATCAAAACGATTGAAGAGACGGGTAACGAGGCTTCCTACCACTCAGTTGATGTCATGAATACAGAAGGATTGGAGGAACTTGGCTCATCTTTAGGCCGCCCGATTACAGGTATTATTCACGGAGCAGGTCTTGAAGATTCAAAATTGGTTGCTGCTAAAGATTACAATGTATTTGACAATGTCATCAGAGTCAAAATAGATGGTTGGCAATCTCTTTTGATGGCAGTTGAAGCATCTGGTGGCGAACTACGTTTCGCATCATGCTTCACCAGTGTTTCTGGCCGATTTGGTAACAATGGTCAGACTGATTATTCAGCAGCCAATAGCGTACTTGACGCGGAGATGGCGCGTCTGACTGCAAGCGGCAAATGCCGAGCAGTAGCTATTGCATGGACCGGTTGGAGAGATGTGGGAATGGCGACTCGTGGGTCATTCCAAGCGGTGTTTGATGCTGCAGGAATTGACACAATATCTGTTGAAAAGGGTGTTGAATTATTTGTTGGAGAGGCACTTCAAGGTGGAAAACGCCGTGTGCTTGGCTGTGGAAATCTCGGGACGATGGATGCCTTCAATGCATTCCGCGACTCCCCACTCCGCCTTCCAGCAGAAATGGCGAGCATCATAGCAGACCCCTATCGCTTCCCCTTTATTGACAAGGTTCTGTTTGTCGATGAACGCCAATCGATGACTACACAGACAACCCTTTCAGTTGCTGAGCACCCATTCCTCTCGGACCATGCCATCGAAGGAGTACCATATCACCCTGGTGTCATGGCTTTGGAGATGTTTGCTGAAAATGCCCTTCTGCTGCGTCCGTCCGCTTGCCTTGCTGGATTTGAGAACGTATCATTTGGCCTTCCTGTCAAGTTACTGAAGGGTGAAGTGACGCTACGTGTTCAAACCGAATTGATTCGTGGAGATGGAGAGATGAGTTGGATTGAATGTCGGTTGGTCTCAGATTTATCTAATTCAAAAGGTGAAATCTTTGGCGAAAGAGAGCATCACAAAGCCGTTGTCCGTGTCGTTGAACGAAGGGATGACCTTGGGCCATTTTTGCAAGCAGAAGTTTCAGCATTGCCTCAAATTGGGACTCCTGCATCGGGTGAATTGGCTGAACTGCCATCTTTCATCTATCGTCGATATTTCCATGGCCCTCGATTCCAATCACATGGAGGAGTACTACGTGGAATTGGAGATGCAGAAACACCGGGTGCAGATGGGATCGCCCTCATGCGACATCAACTTCCAATGTTTGACCAATTCGCATTAGAATCTAAAGGTGAGGCAGTTCTTCTAGAAGCACTCCCAATGCTCATTGAAGCAGGATTCCAAAATGCAGGGTTGGTTGCGATGGAATCAGAAGGCTTTTCATCACTTCCAGTAGGTATCGAATGGACTTCGATGTTACGAGTTCCAGAGCGAAATGAAGTTCTTCGAATGCGAAGTTTACGTACCGCAGTAGAAGATGCTGGGATTACGGTTCACGACGTGGTCATCGTAGGAGATGATGACGCCCCAGTAATCGCACTCAAAGGACTTCGTCTGAAGAGTATGGCTCCGGTGCCTGAAGAACAATCGTTTTCGCTTGAGCGCTGAGGTGATATAGTGAATATCGAGGAACTCATTCCTCCTGAGTCTCTACCGGTCCGTAGCCTTTGTCTACGATGTCCAGTTGAATCAATAGAATTAGAAAAAGTCATGTTAGCTTCAGTCGATGAAGTTGCAACATTTGTAGTCGAAAAACGGAGGGACGAACATTTGTCTGGTCGTTGGCTTTTGGGTCAAGCACTTGTGCAATGGGGGCTTGACGCAACTCAAATAGAAGTTCGGCGAACCGATTTACGAGCACCTGTTTTGGCTTATCTACCTGGGATTTGGGTTAACACACCTTTGCCATCCATCAGTATTGGGCATTCAGGGGGTTGGGCTTATGTTGCACTCATTGAATCTGGATGGTCCATTGGTATTGATGCAGAACCAGCAGAACGCGGAATAGCAACGAATGCCTTCGATATGATGGCCAGTGGCTCTGAGTTAACTTGGTTA
>JABJFI010000026.1 GCA_018662825.1 Methanobacteriota archaeon
ATGTATTGAGAAAGCACAGTAAGCATGTGCTGCCGTCCTACTAATAGGTTTGAATCACTAGATTCTAGCGGCAAAGTGGAGAACGGGTTGGCATCAAGAGGAGGGAGGTTCATTTCTTTTCCAATAATACGCATGATGCGAGCATTCGCCTTTGGGTATATCATCTTTCACCAATAAGAGGGGGCGGGGAAAGGCGTTAGGACCTGTTAGTCTCATGGCCGATGCCGTTTCAAACATGGCATTAACACACCAATAACGCAAAACTAACGCGTTAATAAAAGCGTTAAACCCGTTAATAATCCTATTTTGGGCCACTAAATATGAAAAAGGAGAATGGTTTGTTTCTACGCTCTGATGCCGATTGCTTGATGGGGTACAGGTGAGTGGCAACAACTGGACGTGGACACATGCCGGTGGAAAATAGTCGTTTGAGTGGGTTTTTCCGCCACAGTGTATCTGAAAGGCGGCAAATAGTTGCTGACTTGACCGACCTTAGTGATGAGCAAATCGCCGCACTCAAAGCCTGTGGAGCATTAAGTGAAGATGCTGCAGACCGAATGATTGAGAATGTCATAGGCACCATGTCGCTACCTGTAGGAGTTGCTACAAACTTTGTCATCGATGGCAAGCATTACCTTATTCCGTTCTGTCTTGAGGAATCTAGTGTCGTGGCTGCTGCATCCAATATGGCTAAACGTTGCCTGAAAAATGGTGGATTTCATACCAATTCTGATGGTCCAATGATGATTGCTCAATTGCAAATATTGGGTTGTAGTGATTGGAATAAGGCTGAACAAGATATTCTTTCAAATTCTGAAGAATTGATGGCCCTGTGTAATAGTCTTCCATCTACAATGATACGCCTTGGAGGAGGATGCAAGCGCATTGAAACACGCTTACTCGACTCCATCAGTGGACCAATGCTTATCGTTCACATCATAGTAGATTGCCGAGACGCAATGGGCGCAAATGCAGTTAATACAATGGCTGAATTGATTTCACCCCGTGTTGAAGAAATCACAGGCGGTAGGGTACATTTGCGAATTCTGTCCAACCTCGCAGCACATCGTTTAGCACGCGTGAGTGCCGTATTCACTCCAGAAGAGATCTCTGAAGATGGAACCCATGAAAATGGTGTTTCAGTCATCGAAGGAATTCTTGAAGCACAGCATTTTGCTATGGCAGACCCGTTTCGTGCTGCAACCCATAACAAGGGCGTTATGAATGCAATCAGCAGTGTTGCTGTTGCTTGTGGCCAAGATTGGCGTGCAATAGAAGCAGGATGCCATGCTTGGGCTGCTTACAGCAACGGCAGTTACAGTTCAATGACTAATTGGGAAAAGGACGCTCAAGGTAACCTGCTAGGCACTATCGAGACTCCAATGGCCGTAGGCATCGTAGGGGGCGCCTCAAAGGTCCATCCAGTGGCTCAGGCGAATCTTGCTATACTTGGGGTCGAATCGGCCCAGGAATTGGCAGGAATCATCGCTGCGGCTGGGCTATCGCAGAACTTGGGGGCACTTCGAGCACTTTCAACCAAAGGAATTCAGGCAGGCCACATGAAACTACATGCTCGCAATATGGCTGTTTCAGCAGGTGCTCAAGGTGAAGAGATTGAAATTGTTGCTACCCGTTTACAACAGTACTCTGGGCCAAAAACACAGACGTTAGTCGGAGAATTACTTGAAGAACTACGTAAAGAGTAAACTATCACTCTTCTTCACCGATTGGCAAAGTCGATTGGACCGAACCATCGATTTCAGTTTCTTCTTTGAGGACAGTGGCATCTTCCATTCCATCGAATAGCCCAGTGGTCTTGACTTGCTCTCTGAACCATTTCTTGACCTTCTTCCGGTCGGTGTAAGGGCATCCAAATATCTCAGAAAACCTTCGTGTCGTCGAAAGACGGCGCGTATTGCCATCTTTTCTTCGGTCAACCATTCCGAGTTGGGCTAATTCACGAACATAATCGTAGGCTTTCTGCCCCAATAATTCGACCAAACGCGATTGCGGCATTGGTTGATGATACGCAATGAGGGCAGCAGCCTTGAGTAGTTTCTGAGGAATTTCAGTTTTTGTTCCTTTAGGTAAATGACTGGCAATGTCTGGTTTGACTTCAATGGCCCATCGGTCACCTACTTCTGCAACCTGTAAAGCACCGCCGCGTCGACGTTTTAGTGTGGAGCGGAGTGAATACAGACTGTCTAACATCTCATCTTCATCATAGCCAAGTGCAACAGAAAGTTCTGAAACACTCATTGAGCGACCTGCCCCAAAAAGTGTCGCTTCCAACAGAGTATCAACGGGTATTTCTGTCATTTTTCTCCCTCTCATTCAACCAACCATTCATGGTTGTCATACGACTGTTTTTCAAGGTCTTTCGATTCTTGCATCTCAACAGCAGCTTGTTCCTTTTGTTGCTTTGCTAGAGCACGTTCCTGCTTTCGAATCAATACTTCTTCAGCCAGACGGGCCTTTTCTGCACGAAGTTTTGCATGGCGAACCGAGCCGAGGTCTTGTTCTTGGATGCGTTCATTTTCAGCATCTTGTTGGTCTTGAAGCAACTGCTTAACCTCTTCAAATGTTTCAATTTGGGGCCACGAATCCTCTAAGAAAATTTCACCATCTGGAACATTGTCTTGTGTAATTGAAGCAAAACCACGGTGTGTAAGGAACAGCCCCGCAATAAAAGAAGCAACTTTCGCTTCATCATCATAACCTTCAGGGATCGAACCAAATGTATGTTCGAGAATCGGTTTAAGTTTCTCCATAACATCGACAACTGGAACTTTTGTTTCACCTGCAGACAAACACGAGGTGCGAAGGGCTTGCCAGCAACGCTTGATGTCTCCTTCAAGGTCTTCATTATGCATTCTCCCGTCGACATCAGCAAGGTATTCCTTCAATTCCTCTTCGTGTGCCAATCTATTTTGTTCCCGAAGACGGAGTGTCTCGGCGTCATCAGAAGCATCTTTGAAGGCTGAAAGTAGTTCAACCAAAGTCACAGGTCGCCCTTCATCACGCCGAACGCGATTTTCTAATAGGTCTGGAAGAATGTCATCTGCACTACCTTGAAGAATTGAATTGGTAAAGAAAAAGTCTTCATCGTTGTAATCTGCTTCCCATCCGAATCCAAGTCCGTCATCCCAGTCATCAAGTTCATCTGAATACTGGACTCGGTCAAACAAATCCTCGGCCTGCTGGTGTAATACTTCCCATGAAAGGCGTATGAGGCGCCCACATGCTGGTAAATCGAGGGCTTTTGCTTCGGATTTCACTCGAGCAGTGAAAACCTTAAGGAAACTTGACAAGTCAATGTTCCAGGCATCAAGGCCCTCATCTCTAACCAAGGAAAGCACAAGTGCTACAGAACGGTCAAACGGATCGATAAGGGTTTGATGCTCTGCTTCTTCTGTAGCGGCAATCGCCATAATTTTGTCACCAAACAGAGCTGCTTCTTGGGATTCTTCACCAGAAGCCAATAGTTGGTCGATGACATCCTGACGAAGGAACCATTTGTCCAAACCTGACTGCTGCTCTGCCATCATGCTCACCTCAAACAGTTTCTTCCTCAATGTCGGTTTCTTCCACGCCATCGGCTGAATCTTCAGCCTCTTGGGCTTCAACTGCTTGAATCGCTTGTGCAACTTCAGCATACTCTTCGATATCTTCTGTCATCTCGGCAGTTCGCTCCGAAAGTGCTGCCAATCCAATACTTGTCTCATTATCTTCAGAAACATCTTCTTCTGAAACCGGGATGTGGTCGAGTAAGCCGCCAAGACTGCTTGGTGTAGACAATGGTTCAGGAACTTCTGGCATCTCGTGAGAGGCGGCAAAAGATTCTTCAATCCGTGAACGTAGCAATTTTTCTGCTTTTTCAGCCTCTGCCATGGCTTCTTCACCCAGTGCAATCGCCTGTTCACGGTCGAAATCAACAATGCGTCGACTACAGCCATCTCCACCGTGTGTAATGCCGATGTGATGGTCTGCAAGACGAAGAGAAACTTTTCGCAATGTTACCATAATGAATTGTGCTCGCTTACTTCTCTCTCTGCACATCAAAGCAATGCGCTCCGCGTTGTAGCCGTCCAAGTTTTGGTCAACTTCATCGAAGTAATAGAATGGGCTTGGGTCGTAATCCTGTATGGCAAAGATGAGGGCAAGAGCAGCCATTGACTGTTCCCCCCCTGATAATTGATGGCGTGTTACCTTAGCCGATTTTCCACGTGGTTGAGCCCACAGTTCCAATCCACCTTTGAACGGTTCATCCTTGTTTTCAAGGAATAACTCGCCACGTCCACCATCACTAAGGGATTTGTATGCCTTCTTGAAATTCTCATTAACCTTCTCTAGAACCTTCAACAGACGTTCTTTACGTTGACTTTCAAGTTTGTCAGTGACATCAATAAGGTGCTTACGACGGTCTTGGAGGGTCTTGAAATCGCCCTTCATCTCCGATAGTCGTGCCTCACAAGCATCGTATTGTTCGATTGCCAACATATTAACTGGGCCGTGTGAATCGAGTTTGCGTTGAAGGTTGCGTTCATTACGCTCAGCATCGCCAACACTTGGCAGTACCGCATCTTCATCTGCAGGTGCGATGTTGTTTTCTGCCATTTCTTTCATGGTTTCTTGAATGGATTCGTCTTTCAGGGCCAAAGCACGTCCCATTTCTTCAACCATCACTCGTCGTGAGCGAGCATCAGAGGCTTTCTGTTGAAGTTTTACTTGCAAAGAGGTGCGTTCTTCGATGAGTTCTAATCGTTCTTCTTCAAGTCCTTGATTTTCTTCCAAGAATTGGAAACGCTCATCTTCTTTTGCTTTGAGCTCTATAGAATCGGTGGCTATTCCGGCTTGGAGTGTGTCCATGCGGTCGCTGCGAGTAATCAGTTGTTCATTCAACAATTTCATTCGCTGTGTGATTTCATCGACACGGCTGCGAAGAAGTGATTCGTGATTTGAGTCGCCATTGAGAGATATTTCAGCCTGGGCTTTGAGGCCTTCCGCTTCAACTCGCTTGACTTCTGCAGCATGCAATCGGTCTTTGAGATGTTCTGGGCTGGCATCTTCCAATGCACTTTGAGCAGTTGAACGTAATCCATTTGCTGCCTCAAGAGCTTGCTGGGCTTGATCGTGCTCACGAATTTTGTTGGTTCCTTCGAGTTTGAGTTCAATTAAGCGCTTCTCGTGTTTTGCAACTTCTCCCAATGCATTGTTGTGATTGGTTTGGGCTTGCTTATGTCCAGCACGCCATTCTTGGAAACGAACGGCATGGTCGCCTTCGGAAAGGGCATTAATCTTGACTCGCAATTCTGATTGCAAACGACGAGCGTCGGCTAATGCACCGTTAACAGT
Source organism: Methanobacteriota archaeon (assembly GCA_018662825.1). Classification (GTDB taxonomy): domain Archaea; phylum Thermoplasmatota; class Poseidoniia; order Poseidoniales; family Poseidoniaceae; genus MGIIa-L1. Next base: position 5,356 of record JABJFI010000026.1, read on the forward strand.
GTCAGCCATCAAACGGAAGCGTTCAACATCCGAAGATAGAGATTCAACTTCGCTAGCCCCCTGTATATTACCGCCGAAAGAGACTGTCATTCTGCGTTTCTGGCCACCTACCATGGCGCCACCTGCTTCGGTTACATCGCCCCTTAGTGTGACTAAACGAACACCACCCATGTTCATTCTTGCAATTGACAGGTTCTCAACAATCAGCGTATTGCGTAGAACAAAACGAACTGCAACATCGATTCGAGGGTCGAAGTCTAACAATTCATTGGCAAAACCGATGACACCTGGCTTCTTTGAAACCATCAAAGCCTTTCCAGCAGCACGAGATTGAGTGAGTTTGTTCAGTGGCAAGAACGTAGCACGTCCTGCTTTATTTTGGGCCAACCATTGAATGGCTTTGGCAGCAACCTCGTCATTATCGACAACAACAGAAGTCATTCCTCCACCAATGGCTGTAGCAAGTGCGTCGGTGTGTGCAGGGTCTCGTGGCTGACATAATTCTGCAACTGTTCCGATGATTCCTGATAATTCACCTCTGTCACGGGCTGCAATAATTGCCGCTGCACCACCAGCCATACCTTTGGCACCGCTTTTATTTTCGAGTTCATTTTTTGCAGTGTTGAGTTTACGTTCAGTTTCACGTAGTCGTGTCTCGACTGCTTGTGATTCTTCCACAAGTTTTGCCTCTGAACGTTGAGCAGTAAGCAATTGATCACCAAGTTTCCTTCGGTCATGATCAGGTGCATCAGCGCCAAGTTCTTCGCCTTCTAATTGTGATTCACCCAAAGCAAGCCGTGCACTTTCAGCGGCTTCTTGTGCAGTACTCAATTGTTCACCCAACATCTCTGCTTGTGTAGCAACACGGTTAACTTCGGTTTGTGCTATCCCCAAAGCCTCTGTCGCTGATTCGACCTCGGAAATGGCTTTTGACAGTGCCCGGGATAATTCTGCATTTGCAGTTCCAGATGATTCGAGAAGTTCCTGAACTTCTGTTTCTTCTTTTTTGGCTTCAATCAATGCTGCTTCGGCTGACTTCAAATCTGTGCTGGCATTGGAAAGTTCTTGCTTGAATTCATCGAGTGATGTTTGTGCTTGTTGCAATAATTCTGCGAGTTCTACCAATTCCTCTTTGTCTTCAAGGTCTTTGTCTTCTGACTCGCTGATTCGGTCTTCACTGGTCGCAATTCGTATCTGAAGTTGATTGATTGCAGCGAGTAATCCATTCGAGTCGCCACCCATCAAATCTTCAATTTGTTTCTGCAGCACCCCGATTTTATCTTCATATATCAGGAGTTTCTTAGCACCATCTTTGACTTCACTCTCGAGTTGGTTTGCTTCTCCGTCTACTCGAACTCGTTCCTCAATTGTATAGGTTCGCTCAGCTTGTTGGCTCGCCAACTTCGCTTGGGCTGAAGTGATTCGGGCAAGTTTGAGTTCTTTTACCAAATCTTGAACTTTCAAAGCGAGGTTTTTTTCTTTGGTCAAATCTTTCAGACGAACTTTTTGTTCATCTTCAAGTAAACCGATACGTTCAATGTAACCTTCAACCTTCTCTTTTTGGCGGTCTGCCTTTCGAATCTCATCATCATATGACGTGACACCTGCGACGCCGTCAAGCACTTTACGGCGCTCTTTAGCAGTCATTTTGGCCAACTTTGTGACGTCGCCTTGTAGAACAATATTGTATCCATCAGGGCGTGCATTCGCCGCCCCGAGAAGGCGATGAAATGTCTTTTGGCTGCTCTCTCCACCATCGAGGAGATAACTTGTGATGATATTATTGGATTTAGACAATCGAACAGAACGAGTCATTCGTACTTCATCTTGGTCCAAAGGTAGGCGTCGGCGACCGCTGGCTAGCAATGGATTGGCGAATACGAGTGTAACCTCGCATGATCGTGCTGGCTTGGAGTTTTTACCACCGTTGAAAATCAAATCTTTGGCGTTTTGGGCACGAATCACCTTGTTGCTACGTGGACCAAGAACAAATTGAACAGCGTCACCACAATTCGATTTTCCTGAGCCATTCGGTCCAGTAATTGCGGTGAATCCTCGATCAAGGGGGATGGTTATGTCGCCTTTGAACGATTTAAAGTTTGAAATTTCTAGTGCTTGAAGATACATCCCTATCCCTCTAATCGAAGTACTTTGCCTCGACCTTATCCGCGACACCCATCTCCCACAGGTCTTAAACAATGCTAGTGAAAGAAGGTCAGTGCACTGGTTTTTGGAGGTAATCAGTTTGAGCCGGATGGCTTCAACAAAGGTTCAACACGGAAATAAGAGATGGCTCACAGTGTGCCGGATTGGTTGCATTCTTTACATCCGCCGCCCTTGCAATATGGACATGTTGCAAGAACTTTGAGGCTTTTTGATGTATTCCGTCGCATATGTAATTGAGAATCCTTCTTCAACAGTTGTGAACGAGTAATTCGATTTGTAGAACCACTGCGAGAGGTCAAAGACATTTTTACTGAACCAAAGGCGTCCCTGAAATCATCTGCCACTTTCCTTTGTTTGGTTAATCTGTCTCGAGTTTGTTCAATCGCTTCAGCCTCCCAATACTTTGGCCCACCCATGAGGAAGGCGCCTATTGCGGCAATGATACATTGAAACAAAAATGGATTGATATAAAACGGTATCAATTCAGAAATGCCTTCAGAACTTGCCGCTCGAGGTAAAAAACTGAGACGGTCGAGAATCGCGATGCTAAACAGTGCAGCACCGGTTGCAAATAGAACATGATAGAGGCGTTGAGAGCGACGTCCGGTTCTTGCAAAGCCTACACGCCTGTAGAGAAGAACAAACAATCCCAATCCTAGGAATAGAAAATCAACACCGTCCCAAACGCCAACTGCGCCAAGACAATACGGCTCGTTGCCATTTGCCAATTCTTCTTCGATAACTCCAATCCCACAATGGGGTTCAAACATTCGTGTGATTATCATCTTGGTGTTTTCAGCCCCGACAATAAAATAAGGTGCTATTTTCCCCATTCCAGCATTTCCAATTGAAAATCCAACAAGGCAAAACCCAAAAACAATGCCAAGAGCATCCCGGAGGCTCGCCATAACGAGAGGTAAACGTTGGCCGAACATAGCGGTTTCGCTTGCCGATGGGGTGAAATGTAGTTGCCCACACCCATAGACAGGTTGGGGACAATATGGCACGTATCGTCATCATCGGAAGCGGCATTGCAGGATTGTTTGCTGCTTTGCGACTTGCTGATGCAGGATATACTGTAACCGTCATCACCAAACAACGCCCGGTCGATTCTTCGACCAATTGGGCTCAAGGCGGTATTGCAGCGATTCTCGATAAAACCGATGGTTTAGGATTGCAATCCCATATTACCGATACTTTGGCAAGCGGTGATGGGTTATGCGATGAAGAAGTCGTACGACGCGTAATTGAGGAATCTGGTGCACGAATACATGATTTGCTCAACATCGGTGTTCGATTTGAAACCAATGAAGACGGAGAATTTCACTTTGCCAAAGAAGGTGGACATTCACAAAGAAGAATTCTGCATGCGAAAGATGCCACTGGAAGAGAAATTGAGCGTGCATTAAACGATGCTGCAAGTTCTCATGTCCACATTACACTCAAACCAAATACACTAGCTATGGACTTGATTCAACGGGAACATCAAAACCCAGAAAAAGGCATTGCAGGAGTATGGTGTCTAAATCAAGAAAACAATAGGGTGTTCACAGAACCAGCAGATGTACTGATGATTGCAACGGGCGGCGTGGGCCAATTATGGTCACAAACAACAAATCCACCTGTTGCAACTGGTGATGGTTTAGCAATGGCTTATCGCGCAGGTGCAGCAGTAAAAGATATGGCTTTCATTCAATTTCATCCAACGGCTCTCGCTGTCAAATCGGACAGGCCGTTCTTGATTACCGAGGCCATGCGAGGTGAAGGGGGAGTCATCCTAGATGAAGAAGGACTTCGTAATTGGAGGGACGCTGTCAGAGATGCTGGAGAACAAGGTTCCAAAGTAGCCCCTGGACCCTTTTCATTCACGTTGAACCATTCGCCGCTTGGTTCCATGGCAACTCGAGATATTGTGGCTCGAGCCATCGATCAGCGCCTGAAAGAAACCGGTGACCCACATGTGTACCTAATCACTTCCCACCTTGACCAAGACCATCTTTTTGAACACTTTCCTAATATTCAGCAACGACTCAATCGTCACGGCTTGATGCTTGGACGTGACCCTTTACCAGTATCTCCAGCAGCACATTACATCGTAGGAGGTTTGGAGGTTGATGAATTTGGTCGGCCACACAGTCGAGAAACAGGTACAACGATGCCGTCATTATATACCATTGGCGAGGTTGCTTGTACTGGGATGCATGGAGCAAATCGACTTGCATCAAACAGTTTGCTTGAAGCAGTCGTCTATGCTGCACGAGCAGCTAACCACATCATTGAATCAATGCCTGAAGGCAGTGATACGAAATTACCCGATTGGCGTGCTGATGGATTGAAAGATTTGACCGAACATGTTTCTGTATCCAATGATAGGGAATCTTTGTGCAACACTATGTCAAGAGAAGTTGGCATTGTTAGAAGATTCAATCGACTTCACCGAGCATCTCGACGTCTGCAACTTCTTTCTCAAGAAGTTGATTTTATTTGGAGAAGAGCATTGCCTTCGAGACAAATCGTCGAGTTACGTAATTTGGTTTTGGTGGGGCAATTGGTTACTGAAGATGCTGAAAATCGAACCGAGAATAGAGGGTTGCACTATAACACAGACCTCATTCAACATGAAGAGCAGTGACCATCGAGACCAGCATTTGGTTGAGCGGTGTTGCGATTCCTGCTCGTTCACCCCGTGTGACAATGGCTTGGTTTAATACCGAGATTTCTGTATTTCTTCCTGCACGAATATCTTGAAGCATACTACAGATGTTGGTTGATGTTGCTGTGATTACTTGCCGTAACTGTTGTTCAAGTTCTGCATCATCGGGAAGAATAACTCGCTCCATTCGAGCCACAGCGGCCCCTTCTAGCATTGTCGAAAAGGCTGATGAAAACAAATCTGGACTCAATAGCGCTCCATTTTCTACACCTGCCAAAGCAGCAATTGGATTAATAGCGATATTGAGAAGTACTTTGTTCCAAAGGGCTGCCAAGCCATCAGAAGACCACGAAGGCTCTAATCCAGCAGCCAAGAAGACTTCGAGTAAGGGTTTGGCTTCTATTTCGCCGGGGCCGCCCGGTAATGAGCCCAGAACGGTTTTACCCTTACCAGCCCAGTTGACACATCCTGGTGATGGGCGCCAGGCGCCATGGGTTGAGGTCGCAGCAAAAACTCGCTGTGGGCCAAGAATTTCAATGCATTTTTCTGCATGGCCAAGTCCATTGCTAAGGCATAAAGCCATGCCTTGTTCACTCAATAATTGATGGGCCAATCCAGCAAGGTATGTCGTTTGGCCGGCTTTCCCAGTAAGGAGGGCAAAATCTATTGTTCCAAGGTATTCAGAAGGGATGCCAACCTCTTCAAGAGAGAAGAAAACTTCGGCATTAGAAAGAAAAATCGTCTCTAAACCTTCTAATTGAAGCCCATTTGCCGCCATATGTGCGCCGTGACTTCCTCGTCCATGGATTAAGAGTTCTACATCTTCTACTTGTGATAGAAGTGCTGCATACAAAGAACCAAGCGAACCTGAACCCAATATTGCAATACGCATGTTCAAACCTCACACATAACTCGACAAATGGATCACAAGTGTTTCGTCTTGATGTTCAAACCAAAGTGTCGAAATGGTACTTGAAGGTGGAACAAATTCAAACGAATTCCAACCTGTCGAAAGTGAATTTGGCGATTCAACGGTTATCCATTGTTCACCATTACCCTGATAATTTAACTGAACAGGCACCGAGGAGTTGTCCGAACTATAGATTGAGAAAGTGGCGCCATCAGGTTGCACCAGACTGCCGTTATATGCAGCCATCCACATATTTGACCATATTCGGTGAGAGGTGTTGTAGCGTTCAAATACCAATTCTGGCCCTTCTTCAACCGTGAAATTAAACTTCGGTTCCACAGAAAGTTGAGGAGCACAAACATGCATGCTCGATTCATCCGACATTTGGATATTCAAGGACTGATTACCATCGATGACTGATGGAATATTGGATATCTTTCTTACATCAAGGTCCCAAACCCATTGACCTTCACTGGGGGCCGGAGGGATGGACAAGGCTGGATCAAGAGGACAGAGTGAATCGATTGAACTCAGTAAGCCACTCGAGTTGAGCATGAAGCCCCATCCAAGAGAGGAGGTATTGGTAATTGTCCATCCATCCGAAGGCACTACTGCCACCAATGGGAATTCCGGCAAACCGCCATCGAAGATTTGTTCATTCAGTTGAATTGTGTTGAGTTCTGAAGTACGGAGAACAACCGGGTCTAAACCTCGTATACAAATTTGATTTGGGGATTCTTCAAAGCTTGCTGATAAGTTGTTATAGCCCTCAATCCACTGCAAACGAGATTGCAGGTTGATGACTTGACCTGCATTAGGGAAACTTACATTGAGGGCTTCTGTTGAATCAACATTGAGGTCCATACAACGTTTCATTTCACCTTCATCATACAACATCTCCCAAAGAGAAGCCGGATGTATCGAAAGGTCTGGTTGAATCGAAATTAGATGACTAGTGTATACTCCCTGGGCCAATGAAATGAGAGAGAAATCTACAGCGGTAGGTGAATGTTCTTGGTCAGTCCAAGTTAAGTTCAGTACAACAGTTGTTTGGGTTTGTGGTGGTAACGTACTTCCACAACCAAAGCCATTGATATCAAGCGAATCTTCACCGTCACATTGCCAAACTTTGCCCCATTTTTCTAGTCGTGAATCGTATTGGTCATAATCGATGGCCCAATCTCGTGTGACCGATGAAGGATTTATCACATGAACAGAAACCAAAGCATTCCATTGCCCTTCTGCTTCACTTGCTGTATAATTCATATCAATGTCATAAACAACAGAAGTATTCCAATCTTCATCAAGTTCAAATGGAACTTGACTTGGCAAAGCGAATAAGATGGCAACAAACATTACAATTCCGATATTTCTCATGGTTTTGAGTTCAAGACCTTTCGTCTCGTTGAGAATCAAAGGTGAACTTCGGTCAGCACCCATAAACAGTAACAGCGGCAATATCAAGGTTAGAACAAAAATCCAGATGGAGAAGCCATTGAAGGCATCGAACATCCAAGCAAAAACCAATATTACAAGGAATATGAACATCTGATTTGTGCTACTCCGTGCTTCGAATGAACCTGCACGAGAGATCATAATCCTACCACCGGGGAAGGTTGGAATCGGAAGTAAAGATATCCAACCAAAGAATGTTAACAATGCTCCAGCTTTCACAAAGGGGTGTGACCATATGAGTCTTGTTAGGTAATCATCCAATTGCCATTGACCAATTAATTCGATAATGAAGGGACTATTCGCCACATTTTGAGCGTGTGTTATGGCAATATATTCGGGCGTTAGCCAAAGGCCAATACCCCAAAGCAATAACCCGATACCAACCAATGTAGTAGGTACTGAAAGAGCAACTAAGCCCAAGACTTTGCGGTCGCCCCATAGCCGAGCATCCATACGTGGGAACGTTGGAATGATAAACAAACCAAAAGGCCAAACAAGTGATGCCTGAGACAGCAAACCAAGGCTCCAAAGGGAAATAGTCGGTTCTGGAAGTGGTGTAATATGCCCTACGCGATGATTGAAATGCAAAGCAAGTCTTTTCTGAATCAGTGAAGCGATAAACAGGCTACCAAGGACTGGAATTGTGTAACCCAATATGGTATCCAAAAAGGATGATTGTGAAAACCAACCCCCTTCAGGGCGTGAACCATCCATCCAATATGCACCTGCAAGTGTGAGGGTTAAAGCCGAAAAAGTCCAGAGTGTGAGCGTGAGTTTCAGTGAAGGAAATTGGCGCTCAGGAAGTGGGAACAGTTGAACAACCCATTCTTCAGTTTGCGAGAGTTTTGCAACCCAACCAAGTTTTTTCAGATGAGCATTGGCTTGGTCAAGGCATTCATCAACATTTTTGTCGCCTTTTGGCAAGACAACCCATGTGGGTAAGATCCCGCCAGACATTTTTGAAGCAACAAAGAAAGAACGATTCAAAATTGTTGATAGAAGTTCGTGTTGTTTCCATTCTGAACGATGCGCAGGCATCGATTCGAGAGAAGAATCAACCTCCTTAGAATCATCCGAATCGGTTGACATGTATTCTCCTCAAACCTTTGTAGTTCTGCTTCCCCTTTGAAGGAATCCCTCGACCAGTTCAAACGGGTCAAACAAGAATCACTTGTTTTTGAAACGCTTGAGACGGAATGTTTCTTCACGTTCCATCTCTTCAAGTCGAAGTTGAATAAAGACACGGGCTTCTTCTAGTTCTGGAATAACTTTGAACTCCAAAGCATTGACACGTCGCTTAGTCGCTTCAATTTCTTGAAGCAGTCGCTTAAGTGTCGCTTCCATCTCAGATGCTTTGACAATCTTTTCAATCAAACTGCCAAAGGATTCACCAGCCTCATCGATGTAAGGCGAAGAACCAATGTATCCAACACCTCGCTCTTGGAAAGTCGATTTCAAATTGGTTCCACTAACGCTTGGAACGACAACACCCATGATGTTTCGTCGTTCAACTTCAACTTCAGGATGACCTGTGTTTGCAATAGCGGCTGCACGAACGGCCAAACCGCCTTCAATTGCATTCGCCAAATCAATACGTTGCTTTGCCAAACGATATGCTGCAGTCAAGTCGCGCTTTGCTTCAATCATGGCTGAAAGAAGACTTCGAAATTCATGGAACAATCCATCACGCTTCATCTTCAAGAGTTTGTAACCATTCTTGGTTTGCTTGATTCTTGCCTTGAGTTTAATCAACTCACTGCGGGTTGGTTTGATGTCGAGTGCCATGTTCTTTCACCTCCTTTCCTGATTGTTTAAAATGTTTTAAGCTCGGTTATCTGGGTGGTACTTGTCAATCCACTTTTGGTCGAGACGAACAAGGTATTTCGTGTCGATTGAGGACAGAAGGGTCCAGCAAAGGTCGAGTGTTTCTTCGATTGAACGGTCTTCATCACGGGTTTGGCGAAGGAACTTGTCTTCGAAAACTCCGGAGAAAGTAAGCAATTGCTTATCTCGCTCATTCAGTGCATCTTCACCAACAATAGCGACAAGTCCACGAAGTTCGCGGCCTTGAGCATATGCTGCATACATTTGGTCCGAAACTGACTTGTGGTCTTCACGGGTTGTTTCCTCACCAATACATGAACCCATCAATCGAGAGAGAGATGGAAGAACGTTGATTGGCGGATAGATACCTTGTTGGTGCAATTCACGTGAAATAACGATTTGTCCTTCAGTAATATATCCAGACAAGTCAGGAATTGGGTGCGTGATATCGTCACCAGGCATGGTGAGAATTGGGAATTGGGTGATTGAACCCTTCTTGTTCTTGATAATTCCTGCACGTTCGTAGAGCATAGCCAAATCGGTATACATGTATCCAGGGTAACCACGTCGTCCAGGTACTTCTTCACGAGCAGCACCAATTTGACGAAGAGCATCACAGTAGTTGGTCATGTCAGTGTAGATAACAAGAACGTGGTAGTCCTTCTCGAAAGCGAGGTATTCTGCAGCAGTCAGTGCGAGACGAGGCGTAATGATACGCTCGACAGCAGGGTCGTCGGCAAGGTTGACGAACAAAACCGCATTTTCAAGAGCACCGGTGCGCTCCAAATCGGAACGGAAGAAATTGTATTCTTCAGCGGTGATTCCCATTGCACAGAACACAACAATAAATTCTTCATCGGAATCCTTGAGCTTTGCTTGCCGAGCAATTTGCAGAGCAATGTCGTTGTGTGGGAGCCCAGATGCTGAGAAAATTGGCAACTTTTGTCCACGGACAAGGCTTGTACAAAGGTCGATTGCGGAGACTCCAGTTTGAATGAAATCATTTGGACTCTGTCGGCTGTATGGGTTGATAGCAGCACCGATGATGTCGGCCTTTTCTTCAGCAACAATCTCTGGTCCGCCGTCTCGAGGACGTCCTGCACCGTCGAGAATTCGACCGATAAGGTCAGTACTCACTGGGAGTTTGAAAACATCACCCATGAAGGTGACACCAGCTTCTCGGTCAATTTTGGATGTTCCTTCGAAAACTTGGACAATCACGAGGTCGTCCGAAGTATCGAGAACTTGTCCGTTCTTGATGGTACCATTGGAGAGTCGTAGGGTAACGATTTCACCAAAGGCAACAGGTTCAGTTTTGTTCAAAAAGACCAATGGTCCTTTCACGTCAGTAATGGTTCGGTATTCTTTTCCAGTCATGATATTCCTCTCCTCAGTTTTCCTCCACCGTATCGGCGATTTCATCGGTCATTTTCTTGACCATGTCAGCGATATTGTCGATATAGCCCTTTTCGAATCGACCTCGCATGAGGTCGGAACGAGCTGGTACGTTAACAACATCGTTGAGAACGGCACCGCTAGCCATTGCAGACTTTGCTGCATCTTGGAAGGATAGGATGGCCTTTGCCATCTGATATTGCAAATGAATATCACAGTATGCGTCAACATCGTGGAATCCATTTTGTTGCAAAAAGAATTCACGGATCATACGAGCGACTTCAAGAGTCAATTGTTGGTCAGTAGGAAGTGCATCGGAACCGACCAGTTGGACAATTTCTTGCAATTCGGATTCAATCTGAAGCAAACCACTGATTTGTGTTCGGACTTCGGGGAAGTCTTGAGAGATGTTATCTCGGAACCATTGGTCGAGACTTTGTGGATACAAAGAATACGAGTTCAACCAGTTAATTGCAGGGAAATGCCGTTGTCGAGCAAGACCTGCATCCAATCCCCAGAAAACCTTGACAATACGAAGTGTTCCTTGAGAAACTGGTTCGGAAATGTCTCCACCAGGAGGGGAAACAGCACCAATAACAGTGACCGAGCCGTCATCGCCGTTAAGTGTTTCAACACGACCAGCACGTTCGTAGAATTCTGCGATACGAGAAGACAAGTAAGCAGGATATCCTTCTTCACCAGGCATCTCTTCAAGTCGGGAGGAAATTTCACGCATTGCTTCAGCCCAACGAGAGGTTGAGTCTGCCATCAAAGCGACGTCGTATCCCATGTCTCGGAAGTATTCTGCAATGGTAATTCCAGTATATACTGATGCTTCTCGAGCAGCGACAGGCATGTTTGAAGTGTTTGCAATCATGACGGTTCGCTCCATTAGAGGCTTACCGGTGTTTGGGTCAATCAAGTGAGGGAATTCATCCAACACTTCAGTCATTTCATTTCCACGTTCACCGCATCCGATGTAAACAACGAGTTGTGCATCGGAATACTTTGCGAGGGATTGTTGTGTAACAGTCTTTCCAGACCCGAATGGACCGGGGATTCCAGCTGCACCACCCTTAGCAAGTGGGAACAAGAAATCGAGAATTCGCATTCCAGTGATAAGAGGGGTTTCAGGTGCGTACTTTTGTTGGAAAGGTCGAGGGGTTCGAACAGGCCACTTCTGCATCATCTGCAGTTCAGTGCCGTCTTCAAGAACACACACGGTTTGTGTGACATTGAAATCACCGGATTCAATCGATTTGACAACACCGCCAACGGTTGGAGGGACCATGATTTTGTGAACGATTGTTTCGGTTTCTTGAACGTGTCCAATAACTTGTCCTGCAACCACTTCATCGCCAACAGCGACTTGAGGTTCAAAGGTCCAAATCTTTTCGAGGTCGAATGCATCTGCGTCAACACCACGAGTGATGAAAACACCCATTTCTTCTTCTAAAGTTGGAAGAGGACGCTGAATACCGTCATAAATTTGAGTCAAGAGACCTGGACCCAAAGAAACTGACAGTGTTTCTTGCGTATTCAATACTGGTTCACCCGGTCGGATACCAGAAGTATCTTCGTATACTTGGATGACAGCTTTATCGCCGTGCAGTTCAATCACTTCGCCCATTAAACCTTCTTCGCCAACACGAACCACGTCATACATTGCAGCTTTCATGCCAGTTGCGGTTACAACAGGTCCCGATATTCGGTAAATTACTCCTTCATTGCTCATTTTTTTTTCCTCCATATGGTTTGGAATATTACTTCCACAGGTCGACTCCTATTGCCTTACGAATTGTATCTCGTAGGGTAGTGTCTTCTTCCGTTCCAATGCCAAGCACGGTCGGAGAGACGGATGCCGAGAGTTGGTCACGAAGACGCTCTGGCAGCGTAGTAAGGATTGAGGAGTCAACCACGACAATCCCTACGCTCTTTGTATTGAGTAGTTTTTTGAAGGTCGAGACCATAGCCTCTTCTCCTTCAGGGTTATGCAGGTTATCTATACCTGCAAGTTGGAATCCGAGGGTGAATTCTGGTGTTCCGACAATTGCGATATCCATACTTCTTCACCTCACAAAATATGTGCTTCAAGCACTTCAACAGACAATCCAGCAAGGCGCCCACGAACGATTAGGCGCAAATCATTCACTTCTTGGACCTTCATGGCCACATAGTGAATAACCGGTAGTGCAGATACTGGATGGAGGAAGCTCATTCGCTTCATAATTGCATGTTCTCGTTCCTTGAACCACGTAATGACGGGGTCAAGGCTATTCATTTCCTTTGATGCGGAAAGTATTCCTTCAAATGCAGGGAAATCGAATCGCCCTGCACTGCGTAACAAATCCATAGCAGCGTCTTTTCCACCTGCAGCAATCGAAGAGAAAGCACGGGAAGGAATCAATTTTCCACCGGGGATAAGCATCGAGATAATATTCTCGGAAGAAATACCAACTGCTTCAGCCTCTAGAATATTCAAGAGGTTGCGATGGTCGATTTCAGCAGCAAGAAGGCCATTCAAGAAACGAACATCTGCGCCTTTACCACTCAAAGAAGCCAAGGCTTTCTTGAAGTAATGGAAATCAAGTGCATCTTCATAATCGGAAAGTCGTGAATCTTCTGGGACCGCAATAAGTGCAGGGCCAAACGGCTTGTGTCGCATCTGAACGACTGCTGAACGCAAATCATCAGCATTTTCGATGATCTTCAACCAAGGCGTGTTGATGTCATTCAATTCAGGGAGAATTGAGTGAGCGACTTTTTCAAGTTCAACATCATTCACAACAGCACGAAGAACAACTTTTGCATTATGATACTCAAATCGAGAAGTGTAGGTCTCTACCATGCCACGGATTTTTCCATTGCACATCGAGAGCATCTTCTCAAGTTCGTGTTCCAAGTTGTGGGTCAATGCAGCCTCAACCAAATCGCCACCTGTCAGTTGCCCTGCATAGATATCAATCTCTGCACGGTATCCGATTTCTCCAACTGCAACAGTCAGTTGTTCAGGCGATTGGCTGATTAATTGGCGTAGCCTGGAACGGTCCGCAAGCTTCTGCCGTCGCGACTTAGCGCGGGCAGCAACATAAGGTGTGTTTCCAAGCATTACCATCATTTATCCCTCAGTCAAAAAGTATTGAATTCGTTTCAGCGAGTTGGTCACTCCACGAAGAGTCGAGAAGTGTATCAAAACGCATATCATAGGACACAGAGCCATCAGGCGCTTCGAGAACAAAGCCTCCAAGGCCATCAATTGCTTCGCCAACGTTACGCTTTCCAGCCAATTCTGAAAGTGCCTTGCGGTCAATTTCAACTGGCCTAACTGTGTAATCGTTACCACCAATCTTGTCAGCCATGGTCATCAAAGACTTGAGCAGACTTGCTCTTCCTGATAGTTTAGGGCTTCCAAGTTCATCGCTTGCAGTTTGGAAGGTCTCATCGAGAACCTTTCGTCGTGCTACGAGAATTTCTTTTTGGTTGGCTTGGCGTGCACTTGCTACAACTTCACGGGCAATCTGAGTTGCTTCACGTTCAGTACGAGTTGATGCTTCCGAGCGAATGTTGTCGGCCTTGGAATTGGCTTCGGCGAGAATTGCCTTGGCCTCTTTCTTAGCCGCCTTCATCATAGCCGAGGCTTCAGCCTCAGCAGATTTTGCGATATCCTTTGCGAGTGTTTCGAGCGTCATGTATTATTCCTCTGTGTTTTTTTTTCACTTTACTGGGTGTTCCCAGAATATTGCCTTCTTCCTCAAAGGAAGAGAGGCAAAGCACCGAGAATCACGATTGATTCTGGCAACGCAGTGAAAATGAGTGCGACACCGAATTTGCTTCCATCTTCAGCAAGCATGCCGACAGCTGCGCTGCCAATGGCTGCTTGGGAAACACCAGCACCAAGGCCGGCGAGTCCTAGAGCGATACCTGCGCCAATAGCTGTGTAGCCATCGCCGTCGGTTGCTCCGTCTGTTGGTTCTGCTGCGACACCTTGAGCAACCATGGTTATGGCTGCCAAAAGGATCAGTGTTCTTAGGCTCATTTTTAGGGTATTTACGTTCATATTTGCTACCTCCGTTTTTTGTCCGTTGGACTATGATTTACTCTCCACGTGTGCGCTCTCCACATGGAGATTGCGGCCACCGAGCGGTGCGAAAGCACGGCCGGACCCGTCGTAGAACTTGCCCATCCATTCCACAAAGTGGAGACGGGCAGCGTGAATAGTAGGGGAAAGAATTCCCAAAGCGATGGCAAAGACTTGGATGCCAAGGAACAAGACAAAGCAAACTAATGCAGTGAGGTA
>JABJFI010000120.1 GCA_018662825.1 Methanobacteriota archaeon
ACAAATGGGTCAACAAATGGGTCAACAAATGGGTCAACAAATGGGTCAACAAATGGGTCAGCAAATTATCTATTATAGTGAGGAATCATCGTCTCCAAAAGTTCTCGGTATTTTTGTTATTATTTGGGGGGCATTTTCATTTTTGGGAATCTTTACGATATTATTGATACCATCAGAAGATCCTTTTACCGGAGAAAAACTTGTTGTGCCCCTCATTCCGTTGGTTCTTGGAATCATTAATTCACTCATCGTGGCTTTTACTTGTATAGTCGGTGGCTATTGGATGACTCTATACCAACGAAGGGGGATACACCTTGTGCTATTGGGGATTATTGTATCGTTTTTTATTGGTTTGGTATCCGTATTACTTGGCGGCGATGGAGGCTTAGGTGAAATATTAGGAAACGAACAAGCAGCCATTGCCATTAACACAATAGCTCAAGGGATTTGCTCAGTTATCTGTGGATTAATAGTCGCCATACCTTTGATGAGTTCTGCTCAAGGACTTGATGGTTCTTCTTTGTTCGGTCAACTGAAATAATCAACAACCGCCGACTCTTGAGTAGGTATATGGGAAAACTCATCACCGGCCAAGCAGCAACCTATGTCGAAGAACTCTGGATTAACACCGATGAACGATATGAAATTCGTTGTATCACGCAAGACGTTCAGCGCATTGTGGCAGAAAGTGGTATTCAAGATGGGCTAGTATTGGTCAATCCTATGCACATTACAGCATCATGTTACGTCAATGACCTCGAACGAGGTTTGCATCATGATATCATGAAGTGGCTTGAGAAAATCGCTCCATTCTATGGCCGTGATGGGCGAGAAGGAGAGGAATATCATCACCATCGAACAGGTGAGGATAACGGCGATGCACATTTGAAACGTCAATTACTGGGTCAACAAGTCACCATGTCTGTTCGTGATGGGATGCTTCATCTCGGGACATGGGAACAAATCCATTATGCTGAATTTGATGGTTGTCGGGACAAGCGAATACTTGTCAAAGTTGTTGGAATTCTTGCATGAACAGATATTTTTGAATTAGAGTAGCGCGAAATCGTTTTACAGCCTCCCTACTTGGAGTAACTATGTCACTCGAAGGCGTAAATCTCAACCGAGGATTTTTTCAATTAACCGTACCTTACCATTGGTTGAGTTGGATTGGATGGATTATTGGGCTTCTAATGGTCATTGGTGGCTTAGTAACGTTCATGTCCGGTGGTGGAATTATAGCAGCTTTTGGATTCTTTTTGACTGGAATTCTATCTCCAGCGTCGCTTGAAGCCGATTTACACAACATCCGAAAGAATGCACCACAGCCCGATGATTTAGAGGCGGATGCACTCAAGAATGGCTATGAACTTGAATCGTGGTTTTTCGGTCGTTCATCTTACAGCCCGACCAATGACCCGAGTGATTGGATTTTGCCAGCACCAGGGCCATCCACCTGGAATCAAGATGACCGTTATGCTCCCGATGGAGATGGTTCAGCCCTTGCTGAGCACCCCACAAAAGTAGGAACACCTCTGCCCGCCACATTTTCTACTTTCGGAATAAGTATGGTCATGTTCATCATCCTTCTTGCAATTTCTTTTGGCATGATTATGGTTGACGAGCAAACAGCAATTGATAACGGTGAAGTTTTAGCTGAAGATGCGATGATGAAATACACGCCACTAGTTATGAGCGTTATCGGGGTAATTTGGCTCATTGTTGGTTATTTGCAGCACAAAAGGCAACAACAAATGATTGATACACCAACATCTCTGGTTCGCTCAGTTGCCGTCGGTTCAGCAGAACTTGTTGGACAGGTTCGACCAGCACCTGAAAAATGGATCAATGTCGCTGTGGATGGTAATCAACGTCGAATGATACCAGGATGTGTTGATTTTAACTGGATTTACGAAGTCTATGTATGCCGAAAGGAAACATCTACCGATTCAGATGGAAATACAACAACTAAAGAAGTTTGCAATTGGCAAAAAGTTCGTTCTGATAAAGGGCATGTTCCTTTCATGCTTCATGATGGAACCGGTGCAATTCGAGTTGAATCAGGTTCGTTCAAGAAAAAAGAACTTGGGCAATATGTCAAGCGATGGTCTTCAAGCCATGCAGATACAATGCGAGACCATTTTCAAACTGAATTCGCCGCACGCCTATTCCGCAATGGTGATGTTCGAAAACATCGATGGACAGCATACGCTCTTCGAATTGGCAATCCCGTCTATCTATTGGGGATGATCAAACCCCGTTCACGGGAAGAACTTGCTCAAGAAGGCCTTGATGGTACAATTGGACATACCGCAATTTCAGCACATGGAGAAGACACCCCAGGAATGAAAGCGAATATTCAACGTGGAACAGAACTAGCAAATTTGGGCAAAATACGCTCATCTGCGGAATTACTGATTATGCCAATCGTGTGTATTTTATGCGGAATAGGAATGTTTGCTTTAATCTAAAACACCACATAGTTCAAGACCTTTGATGTCAAGCGTTCTTTATGGATGGCAAAGCGCCGGAAGTGGATGGTCGTTTTTTTATTGCTTCACTCCCCTATACTCAGGAGATGTGGGCGGTCTGGGGGTTTGGTGTTTTTTTCTATCTTTACGGATTTTTCTTTAGTCCATTTTGGGCTATAATTGGCCTAGTAATGCTGTTTTTATCGACCCCTCACCCTTTTGCTGAAGAACTCTCACAGTTTAAAGAAAAAGTAACGGATCCACAATATTTGGAAGAATTCGCAGAAGAACGTGGCTTGAGTGCCGAAAAATATTGGATGGCTGAAAGCCTTTCTGATGAGGAAAAGAATGCAGGTGAATGGAAATTCCCAGCACCGAGTAAACATACATGGAATTCAGAAGAGCCTTATTCTGAGGATAAAGATGGTTCCTTGCTTCTCGAACATCCGTTCATGGTCGGGGCGCCAAAGCCTCCACTTCTAACTCTTCGAGCAGTCTATTTCACCTTAGGTCTCTTCATGCTCCAGTATTGGGGAGTTATTACGGCGATTAAGAACAATTTGGAAGCGTTTGGATTCTTTTTTGGAATTCTTGTTGATGACAATACCAGTGAGGGACTCTTGATAGCCATTGTGATCATTATTGCCATTGGCTACATGTCAATATATTTCTTGATGATGTTTTCATCAATGTTGAAGCAGTTAATTAGCAATATCAACATGGTTGATATGCCAACATCACTGGTTGGTTCAGTCGAAACAGGCGAAGTAGAATTAATTGGACAAGCCCGACCTGGTCCAATGCCTGCAGTGAAGGTTTTTGTTGATGATGACCCTGAAATGTCGTGTTCAAATTTAGTGTGCTATGAATGGGTACGTGAAGATTTTTCCGATGGCGTCGACAGTCAAGGCAGGTCCTCAGTGAGTTTCTTCCGTTCTCAAATCAATAGTCTTAATCGACTTCTAGCCTCTTTCTCAGATTGGTTGTTCGACCGACAGCAAGTTCACGCAAGTGAATCTGCTCGTCAAAGGGGAGGAGTGCCGTTTATTCTTCACGATGGAAGTGGAGGGATACTTGTTGAGCCTTCGATGTTTAGAAGAATACGTTTCCGTGACCCACTGCAAGTTTGGAATTTAGGAAAAACACGCTGGACATTGTATGGCCTGAGATTAGGTGACCCACTCTACATTCATGGTGAAGTGAAAAAGCGCTCAAAAAAGGAATTAGCAAAAGAGGATCTATCTTCAGCTCCAGAAAGTTCGAAGTTCAAAGTTGTTGGAAATGAGGACCCTCCTGAACAAAAATTGATTCTAATTCAAGGCACCGAACACAGCATATTGCCATACAATTTTTCGATTTTTGAAACCTTCTATTTGCCCACCTTCTATCTCGTAGTATTTTTCATCATGGGAATAGCATGAAGTTATCAGTCACTACTCTTTCGAAGAGTCATGGCAGAAGATGTCGTTATCATTGGCGGAGCAAGAACACCGTTTTGTGAATGGGTTGGCGGAAAGCGTGGCGATGGTAAACAAGGCGGATTGTTGAAATCAATGAGTGCCCAAGACCTCGGAGGTCTTGCCATCAAAGGAGCTCTTGAAAAGACCGGAACAGACCCCTCCTCAGTTGACCATGTCGTAATGGGATATGCTTTGCAGACTTGTTCACAGTCCATTTATGGTTCGCGGCATGCGGGATTAAAGGGTGGTATTCCACAAGAAGTACCTATGCTGACGCTTTCTCGAATCTGTGGTTCCGGAGTTCAATCAATTGTCACCGGCGCACAGATGATAATGCTTGGTGAAGCATCTACGGTTGTCTCTGGTGGAATGGAAAATCTCAGTCAAGCCCCTCACATAATGCGTGGAGGCCGTGAAGGTTGGAAACTCGGTCGTTCTCCAAAAGTTGAAGATTACATGATGACTAATCTTCAAGACATGACGTGTGGACTGTTCATGGCTCAAACATCGGATGAATTGTGTAATAGAAAAGGAGTTACACGAGAAGAAATCGATGCCTATGCTGCACGCTCTCATGCTTTAACTACTGCTTCTATAGAAAATGATGTGTTTGAGCAAGAAATCATTCCTGTTACAATAAAGGGTCGTCGTGGAGATACTATTGTCACGCATAAGGATGAAGACCATGTTGTCAAAAACACAACTGCAGAATCACTGGCGAAACTTCCTACAGCATTTGGACCTGAATCTTTTGTTACTGCTGGAAATGCTTCAGGTGTTGTTGATGGAGCGGCAGCCGTCGTCATCAAGTCAGCATCGCAAGCAAAAGCCGATGGTGATGAACCGTTGGCTCGAATCGTTTCATGGGGAATCGTTGGCCTTGAGCCAGCGATTATGGCCTATGGACCGGTTCCTTCTTCCCTCAAGGCCTTGGAAAAGGCTGGTTTGACCGCTGGAGATATTGACCGTTGGGAAATTAACGAAGCCTTCGCAGGCCAAGCAGTTGCCTGTATCAAGGACCTAGAAATCGATGTCGAGAGAGTAAATGTTAACGGCGGAGCTGTTGGTCTAGGTCATCCATTAGCCGCAACTGGAACACGTTTGGTTCTAACTCTTGCATACGAATTAAAGCGCAGTGGAGGCCAATATGGTGTTGCTACCGCCTGTATTGGCGGCGGACAAGGAATTGCAATGGTCATTGAAGCACTATAATTCCACATCTTTTCCTCGTAGTCGGATTGCTGAAGTCGAGGGTCTTGTTTGGTCTCAAATACCTCAACATTATCGAGCAGTTGACACTTTCTGTTGACTCTAATAGGATGATTCAATACCACCGAGCCCGTGCAACAACCATGTCTGCAAGTCATAACTTAGATTGCAAACATATTCCATTTCCAATGCCGCATCGAAAATGCACCTTGTATCAAAATTGGAAGCACCTAACTTTCATGCATTGGAAAGTAGATATTGAACAGTTGAAAACTTATATCCCCGAAGGTCTTGAAATCGACCTCTATAACGGAGATGCTTATGTCGGAGTCATTCCTTTCATAATGGAAAAAGTCAGGCCACGCGGCCTGCCTTGGCTACCATTCATCTCGACGTTTGGTGAATTCAATATACGAACCTATGTGAAGAAAGATGACGTACCCGGAGTGTTATTCCTTACTCTTGATGCTCAAAGTATGGTAACATGCTTCCATGCACCTCGCTCCTATGGTCTGCCATACCGTTATGCTAAGGCCAAAGTAAAGATTGGAAAGGATGGAAAATATACATGGTTTTCCCGACGCAAAAAAGGTGGTGAATCTTTGATTGGTACGACCAATAGTTCAGGTCAATTAGAGCAAGCCAGAGATGGTTCAATCGAATATTTTTTGTTTGAGCGATACAGTTTGTACACTTGGCATGAAGGCTCATTGCATCGTGCCTATACACATCATGAACCATGGAAGTATTGTGTGGCTGAAGTACAAGTCGAAACCAACACCTTGTTGGAATCCTATAATCTCGGTATTTCTTCACCACTGAAACCAGAGTACATTCACATGAGTACAGGTGTTCAAGTCCAAACATGGAACATCCAACCAGTTGAGGGAAATTGATGCCAACTAAAGATGTGCTTTTGATGGATGGAGACTGTGGGCTCTGTACCCATACTGCTGTGTTTCTTCATCCCCGACTTAGACAAGCTAATTCTATTCATTTTGTTGCAATTGAAAGCAAAGAAGGGCAAGACATCATCTCAACTTTTAGCGAAAAATTCCAGCGTGCAGATAGCGTCTATCTGATTCGAGATGAAAAGCCATACATGCGTTCAGCAGCAAGTATTCGATTTCTTCTTCATATGAAATGGTATTATTCAATGTGGTTTCCTGTCGCTTGGCTGATACCTTTGCCTTTGCGTGACATTGCGTATAGAATCGTGGCTCGCTACCGTCATCGCATCTTCAAACGGCCTGCAACCTGTATTTTACCTGGGCTGAATATAGAGTGAAACCTCTTCACCCTTGA
>JABJFI010000069.1 GCA_018662825.1 Methanobacteriota archaeon
AATTCCAAGACGCTCACAGAGGATTCCTCTCCCTTTCATAGCAAGGTCGTGATTGTGTTGCATGATGGCTGGCCACCCTCCTTCAACCATGTTGGCCATGTAGTCAATGGTCGCTGGAATTGAGCACGCTGCGGTAATGTCTCGCGTCCCAGTCCAATCAAACTCGTGACGAAAGCGCGTCGTATCACCCAAAGGAAATGTCATTCCATGGCTGATGGTGAGTGGATGAATCAGATGATGTAGGTCTTTTCGAACATGAAGAAATGCCGAACCCTTTGGTGCACACAGCCATTTGTGGCAATTACTGGTTGTATAGGAGGCACCCAATTCATCAAGGGAAAGAGGAACCATACCGATGCCATGCGCAGCATCGAGTAAGACGGCCACACCCTTTGCTTCGAGTTGCTGAACCAATTGCTCAAACGGCATTAGAAGGCCCGTAGGGCTGGTCACTGTGTCAATCATCGCCAATACAGTGCGCTCAGAAACCCCTGCCATGACAGCATCCAAAGCGATGTGAGGCCCTTCGATTGGAAATGGAATGTTGACAGTCACTACTTTCGCGCCCCAACGCTTAGCGACAAAATCAATTGCATTTCGACAGGCTTGGTAGGCGTGGTCTGGCACGAGAATTTCATCGCCTACATTGAACACAAGCGAGCGCAAGACGGTGTTTACTCCAGTGGTTGCGTTTTCGACTAATGCTAAATCTTCTGCATTACACTGCAACATTTTTGCAAGCGACATACGAGTATTTTCCATGAAACCCATGGCCAAGTCCTCATAGAATCGTACCGGTTCATCTTCGAGTAAATCTTGCCATTTGCGTTGTTCTTCACGAATGGCTATCGGTGTAGCGCCAAACGAACCGTGATTGAGAAACACGCAGTTTGCATCAAGCCCCCAATGTTTTGCCAGAGGGTTACGCACAGGCAGGCTCATGCACAGCGGTAGAGCATTGA
This sequence comes from Methanobacteriota archaeon, assembly GCA_018662825.1. Taxonomy (GTDB): domain Archaea; phylum Thermoplasmatota; class Poseidoniia; order Poseidoniales; family Poseidoniaceae; genus MGIIa-L1. The sequence goes on from JABJFI010000069.1 coordinate 963, forward strand.
GTCCATCAATTCTACCTTTTTTTAGTGCTGCTGCTAGAAGGAGTTTAATGTCGATGTCATGAAATTGCATACAGGGTATAATCTGGCATATTAGAAATATCATTGAAAAAATCAAATCCATTTATTAAAATACCTTGGCTTCATGGCACAGACTGAGGATAATTATGAAGAACATGATTGGCAAAAAAGCCCCAAAATGGGAAGCAAGAACATACATCAGCGGTGAAAGCAATAATGTCACCAGTGAAGATATGAAAGGAAAATGGTATCTTATCTACTGGTATCCTTTCGATTTCACATTCATCTGCCCTACAGAAATTGTTGGCTTTGAACAATTGAAAGATGATTTTGCTGATGACGACATCACTGTTATTGGCTGTTCAACAGACTCTTGGCATTCCCATAATGCATGGTTCCAAGACGAAGCCATCTTCCCAGGTGGTGTAAACCACCACGTTATCGCAGATTGCACCCAGAAAATCACAAAGGATTTCGGAATGCGAAATGACGGCCTAGGATGCAGTTTCAGAGGAACAGTCCTTGTCGATGATGAAGGAAAGGTTCAGATGTGGTCAATCAACAACATGGATGCCGGACGTTCTCCTGCTGAAGTTTTACGAACCGCTCAAGCAACCATGGCTGGCGGCCTTTGTGGCGCTAACTGGAAGAAGGGCGATGACTACGCTGCTTGATTACATCTCGATTAGAGGTGGTTTCAATGCCTGAACTTGAACAAATTGATAGAACCTCTTGGGAGGAATTTCTCAATGCCCCTTTCGCCTTTTTGATGCTTGGAAAGAACGACTGTCAAGCCTGTGCCGATTGGACTGAAGAATTGAACACATGGTTCGCAAGTGGAGAAGCACCAGCAGATGTTCGTTTTGGAAAGATCTTACTCGATACACCCGGAATGGGACGTTTCAAAATTGCTCAGCCATGGGTTTCTGAAGTTGACATCCTTCCATTCAATGCTATTTTCGTTGATGGAGAACGTGTAAAGGAATGGGCTGGTGGAAAATTGTCCAGATTACAGAACCGTCTTGAGCGTCTGATGTGAGTTGAAATCATTCGATTTCAATGTCAGATAATTCATCACGGCCACGACCTAGAGCTGCTGCAATCAATGTTAGCAGCATGATTGATTCTAATCCACTTAACGGTGCAGGAAGCACTTCACTAAATCCACCTTCATCTTCATCGTCGGAATTCTCATTGTGCCATTCAAGTGCTTCATAATCATCTTTTTCAATCATGAACCAGTCAAGGTCTCGAGGTAAATCTGCAGTAAGGAATTCATGACCTTCTTGATTGACCAAGAAATCATCTTCGAT
>JABJFI010000107.1 GCA_018662825.1 Methanobacteriota archaeon
AAGCCCAAGAGATTTTGGAGAAGTATCCTCAACTCGATAAAGCAAAGTCTGCTACAGCGAGTAAGGCTTGATTCCGTATTCGACAGGTTTGAATCTAAAATACGTCAATACTTGACCGGTATGAATATCTTGGATTAGGGGTTGAGGTTTTGAGGTCTTGTCTCATGGCACAACCATGCGAGACCAACTCAAAGAAATTCTTGGATTGAAAAAAGTCCTTCGTAGCGGTTGGTTGAGAGCAGGAATTGAATCTCCAGAATCAGTTGCTGCGCATTCATGGGGTATGTCAGTCCTCGCACTCAAACTTGCGCCACCGCATCTGGATTTGACTCGAATTCTTTCTTTGTGTATAGTTCACGATGTCCCAGAAGTCCGTGTCGGCGATTTGACTCCACACGACGACACAACCTCAAAAGCGGAAGATGAGCATAAAGCAATGCAAGAATTGGCACCTGAATGGTTGTCTTTGTTTGAGGAATATGAACTGGGGAAAACTCCAGAGGCAAAATTTGTCAAACAACTCGACAAACTCGACATGTCGCTTCAGGCTGAAATATATCAGTCGGAGTATGGTATCTCGCTTGAAGAATTTACTGAAAGCGCCCGACTGCGCATCAATGATGATGAACTCAAAAACATTCTACCTTGAGCGATTTTGAAGTCGAGGTTCCGACAAAAACAAAAGGGTGAGCCGACCGCCTGTGTATCATAGCCCGATAGTGTAGGGGTCCATCATAACGGGTTTTGGTCCCGTTGACCTCGGTTCAAATCCGAGTCGGGCTACCTCTAAACATGATGATGTCAATTTTCATCGGCGCCGTTCGAACAGTCCCATTCGCCGTCGTTAACCCATGCATCTGGTATAGATTCTCCATTGCCACAATCAAACCATCCGTCAGCGACAACATCCCCAGTCTCAGCAAACACAAAGATGAACACAAGCCAGAATAATTGCGGTAAAAGAGTTAGAACGAGGGATACAAGAGAAATGATCCAACCGGCCTTTACCATTCCTGCGTCTTTGTGTCCCTCCAAATGTTGAATTTTTAAACGGCTCATATAGGCCAAAATAACTGCTGGAATTACGAATAGAAGATTACACAATCCAAAGAAAGGTATCCAAGCACCACCAAGTGCTCCCATGAGAGCCAGCGCCGCAAAAACAATTGCGACAATAGCAATCGTGTTTGTCTCCCCATTTGCCTGAATCTGAATATTTTGCTGGCCCGGCTGGTTTACAATAATTCCAGCATCGACATCATTCATGACTGAGTCCAATTCATCATCTACACCCCATTCAAATTCTCCATCGCAATATGGGCACGCAAATTCGCCAGATGCGTCATCATCAAGTTCAATTTCTTCTTCACAATGAGGGCAGAGTATTTCGACCATGAGACAATTTTTGAATGCCACCATTTAAGATTTTAGCCGTAAATTGCTGCATAAACCTCGGGCAGGTTCATCAATCAATTCGTCGTGGGACGGTTGAGTGAGTCAGATGGACATCAAGAAAATAGCAGTTCTCGGAGCCGGACAAATGGGAAATGGAATCACACAAGTTGCCGCTTGTGCAGGTTACAATGTTACCATGATTGATATTCAACAAGAATACGTGGACCGAGGAATCGCAGCCATAGAAAAATCACTGGCGAAACTTGTCTCAAAAGAACGAATGACCCAAGAAGATGCAGATGCCTCACGTGCTCGAATCTCTCTTTCAATAGACCGTTCGGTATGTGCTGATTGCGACCTTGTCATCGAAGCAGTACCTGAAATCCTCGACCTTAAAGTGAGTATTTTTCAAGAACTTGATGACATCTGTAAACCCGAGACAATTCTTGCCTCAAATACTTCTTCGATTTCTATTTCGACCATTGCAGATGCAACAAATAGGCCCGACAAAGTAATCGGTATGCATTTCATGAATCCAGTTCCAATCATGAAACTGGTAGAAATTATCAATGGTAAAGAAACAAGTGAGCAAACAAATGCCGCTGTGATTCAAGCATCAGAAAATATGGGTAAAACCGCTCTCTATTGCAACGATTCACCAGGATTTGTATCGAACAGAATTCTCTGTCCTATGCTTAATGAAGCAATATTGACGCTCCAAGAAGGAGTAGCCCAACCTGATGCCATAGATGGAATCATGAAACTTGGAATGAATCACCCTATTGGTCCTCTTGCTCTTTGTGACTTGATTGGATTGGACACCGTCCTTCACATCATGAATGTCTTGCATGAAGGTATGGGTGATGACAAATATGCACCAGCGCCTTTGTTGGTTCAAATGGTCGAAGAAGGTAAGTTAGGCCGAAAGTCTGGTCAAGGATTCTATTCATACTGAAGGTGGGTGTTTGGGACTCAAAGATAAGTTGCAATTTTGGGCTATAGGCCAATTTTTGTCGACCATTGTCTCCTCTCCAGAACAACCTATTGCTGATCGGAAAGAGGCAGATTTACGGCTCGACACCTTAGGTAGACTTGCAGTATTACGTGCAGGCCTTGCGGGTTTAATATCAGGTCTTCTGGTTGTTGCAACCGCTCTTTTCCTCAAAGATTGGGAAGGTGCAAATGGCTTGACTGGTTTGGGTTTTATCACCATAATCGCCATCGTTAGCTGTTTGACAACTGCGCTTGAATTGATTTTCCTTTATCGAGACTCCTTGGGTACTGCTGCACGAATGGCGAGAATTCTTGACATACCTCAAGAAGAACTGGAACAAGTTGAACTTGAAAATTCCATTCCTCATTGGCTCATTCACGCCGCCTTAGGGGCGCCAGGTTTCCATGGGAAGATGTTTGGAATTGACCCCTTGGCTAAAATTGGTAAGATTGGATTGAAAATTCGTAAAATCCTTAAGAAACTCAAAATTGTTGCCAGTGCAACTGTTTTCAAGATGATTTTACGAAGAATGTGGGTACGACTTCTTGGAAGAGTCGCCCTTCGAGCATATGTTGAATTGATTTCTTTGCCGGTATTTGTTGTTCTGAATATGTTTGGTATGCGGTCAATGATGGACGATATGCGTTCTCGATTGGTCGGTCATGAACTTACGCCAAAACTCATTGCCCATGCTTTCCCAGAGGGATTGGAAAATATCGAACAAGGGCTTCTCCATGCATTGCATATGGGCATGGAAGAACAAATTACAACCGCACGATTTATCCATCCAAATCAAATCCGCGTGCTTGAATTGCTTGGAGAACATCAGAACATCGAAATCAAAGTAAACGCAGATGAACAACGTCGGGCTGACCGTTTCTTATTGGCTGTCTTTTCGATGTCTGGTAAAAATTCATCACGTTGCAAAAAATTAATTCGAAACTTAGAATTCAAACTTGGCGTAGATGAGGTTGAACTAGTCCGTCAAGAAATCGACGATGCAATTCACGACCTCACGCCTCTGACGCGAACATGGAATTAATGATTAGCAACTGAAATGCACTGTTGGTAATTCCCATCGACCAAAAACAAGCAAAGGTTCCCTTGAGCGAATTCCTCGGTACACATTGGTTCGGGTGTAAGTTTATTATTTACCGAGTATTGGGCAGTACAATGATAGTATCAGCCCATATATCTAAACGTAGCCAAAGTTTACTTCTAACTTTTATTTTACTCTGTTCTGGAACGATGGGGTTGCTATCTATTCCTTCTGCAGATGCAGATTCTGCTCGCTCTACCGGAATGGAAACCCTTACTGTTAATGTGGTGAGTGATTACTACGAACGTGGGTCAAGCATGACCTTGGTTGCGACTTCATCAAATTTAGATGAAGTTACTGAGTATAGTTTGGAATACACACTCTGTAGGGCAACTGGCACATGGGATTATGATACTGAATCTATGGATATTGAATGCACAGAACTTTTGGAACAAATTTCAGGTTCAATTGACCTCGGCTCTGGAAACCTCGTTTCACTCACAGCTACATCGATTGAAGACACAGAATGCTGTCAAGGAATTGATTCCTTTTCCAACGGTACAATGATGTTTATTGTCAATCTAACTTCACAAGATATTACCATTTCATCTAGTGCTAGCAATGTTTTTGTTTTGGGTGACGAAATCCAATCAACAAATTTGGATGTCACCGAGGGCGATGTTCTTTTGGGAATGTCCTATGATATTCATGCATTTTGGGGACTTGAGTTCAACAATCTCGATATATTGTCATATACGACCGAATGTTCCCTTCTCGATGACAATGGAGATGCAATTGACACCACATCTGAGGCATGGAATGGCCCATGGCAGACAATAGACCCCTTCTTCAGTCTTGAAGCAACTATTGAAGGAGAATATCAGGCGCATTGCGACCTTATTCGTGATTTTGATGGAGAGTTAATTGCTAGCCACACAGGCACAATTTTTGAATATCTTGAAGCAGATTACACAGGTTTAGAATCAATTGATGCAATTACTGATTCAATATTCTATGAGCACAATAATTCACTTACTCTTTCCATATCTCTTGCCGATCTTTATATCGGTACTGAATACACTTTAAATTACAATATGTGTGATATTTGGGCAGGTTATGATTCAACACTGCGTCAATATACCTATCATTGTGGTGCAGATATTGCATATGGAATTGTCGATGACCCAGCGACTACAGGTGTCGATGAAACAGAAATAATTGACTATTCAGGCCAGTTCATCTTTACGCCTGTCGCAGATACACATACTGAGCAAGTAACCATCAACATCCCTAGTTGTTGTGGAGATGTACAGGAAAATTTCGCGAATAATGTTTTACTCAGCGTGGACTCATTAAAGAATGACTCTTTAGCGTTTGAATTGAGTCTTGAATTGTATAATGTTGTATTAGTGGAAGAGTTATCCAACACATTTGTTCTTGGAGGAGAACTAACAAGTGATTACATTGCATATGGCAGAGATACCATCTTAATCGGAATGGATTCGGTTACGAAAAGTCATTGGTACCTAGATACTCCAAACACATTTACTCTTACATATACCATTACTTGTGATTTGCACAATTCAACAACTGGGCTTTCGGTTGAATCAAAAAGTCGGACATGGAATCATAACAGTAATCCCGGGGCGGATATTTATCATCTTCCTCCAAGCCCAGGAGAGTACTATTCTCAATGCACACTAACACGTGACATCGATGGAACATTATTAGGTACACAAGTGAGTGGACCGCTCACAGTTATAGATGTGAATTACACTGGTGAGGAAGAACATCGCTTGGAGACCGACTATACCTTCTATCCGCACAGCTCTTCCATCGAATTGAGTATAATAGCAACTGATGTCTATCCTGATACAACCTATACCGCTGAGTATTCGTTATGTAAAATAGGAACTGATTATGAAAATGGAGTCTATGAAACATTTTGCAGTGGTGCTCCGTGGTCCCATGCTGTCAACATTCCAATTGAAGACCAAACTTTGCTTTCAGGCCAGGTTGATTTCACCCCTACCAGTTCTACACACATTGAAACAGTAACCATTCCTGTTCCCGAATGTTGTGGAGACTTTGCCAATAGTGTCACTTGGTGGCTAGAAAATGCTTCAATGGCATTTGAATCTACTCTAGTTATCCAAGGGGTAGAACTCGCTGGAAATACCCCAGTCGGTTACTATGGAGATGAAAGTTCCTACTTCACAATTGGTGGTGAAGTTTCTTCTTCGCAAATGCTTCAATCATCGGATCAATTATTGCTCAATATGAATCTCTATGTTGACATGATTTGGATTCTCGACCATCGCAATGAATTCACCCTCAGTTATGAGGAACAATGTAATTTCATCGATGCAATCACACTTGGAGTAATTGCCTCAACCTCATCTATTTGGAATCACAGACCTGATCAAGTCAACACAATGAATTCTGTCTTCACACCTCCTGCTGAAGGAGAGTACTATGTTGAATGCACATTAACTCGCATGGTTGACTCAATGTTGTTGTCGACCCATACTGGTGATTTGGTAACGGTGTTGCCTGACCTAGGGAACCAAGATGATGCTACACTATCGGCCAACAAAATACTCAAACCAGAAGGTTGGGCCTTAGTACTATTTTCTTTGACAGATTTGGATGCAGGCCAGCAATACTCTGTAAATTGGGAAGTTGTTGACAACTCGACTGCTGGAACAACAACTGTAATGGATTCTGGAGATTTCATTTGGGTTGAAGGTACAGATTCGATTGAGAATCATATTCTGGAATTCAGGTCTTTGGCTGATTCCACAGATGCTTGCCTTTCAGTCGATTTATATGCTGCTGACCAATTATTAGTTTCTCTAGTTGGAGCAGGTTCAAATCCGGATCTGTGTTGGAACCAAAATTCAGAATCTGACGTGGATTCTGATGGTGTTTTTGATAAAACAGACCAATGTCCAGCAACGCCTTATGGTAGCATAGTCCAAACTAATGGATGCTCGGATGCAGACCTCGATGGTTGGGATGACAGTGTCGAAATCGAATGTAATTCGGACTATCAAAACCCAACTTCGATACCAGTCGACTTTGACCAAGATGGCATATGTGACCCAATGGATCCTGACGATGATGATGATGGATTTACCGACCAAATTGAATATCAACGTGGAACGAACCCATTTGATTTGACTGATTTCCCAGTTAACCAATTACCTGTTTGCACATTTTACTATACACTTGAATTAGATGGTTTGCCAGTAGTAATATCAGGTGAAGCAGAAGCATCAGTGTTAGTCGTTGGTACCTCCTCAGTTCCAGGTGTAGGTACTGGTATTACGCCGATTATTACCGTTCCAGCAGGCAGTTATTTTGTCATAGTAACCTGCGTTGATATTGACAACGACCCGATTATACTTTCAGTCAATAACATGGAAGTAGGTCCAGCATTTGGTGAGGTTACAGCGTCAGCAATCCTAATGCTTACTCCAAGTTCGGATGAATCGATGGATGCAGTCATTGCATGGAGTGATGGAACGAATACTGCGGGAACAGTCATTACAGTCAATCTTGAACAGACCGGTTCAACATCGTCATATTTACCTGGATTTACTGCATCTTTGGGTATTTTGGCCCTGCTTGGTGCGACAATAATCTCTCGAAAAGAAGGCGATGAATCCAATTGAATCATGGAAAATAGTGATTGCTACATAGAGGCATAATGAAAAACCTCCATCACTGGCTTTGAGCATGGCTCAAGGTCCTTATGTGGTCACAGGTGCATCCAAAGGAATTGGAAGAGCGATTTCGCAAAAAATCGCCAGTGAGGGTTATCCAGTAATTGCTCTTGCACGTTCATCCAAAGAATTAGATGAAATCGGCAAATTGCTTGCTACGGCATGCCCGGGTTCTTTTGCCATTCCCTGTGACCTGTCGAAGCCAGAAAGTATCTACAATGCTGCGCAAATAATTCTTCAATCCACGCCATGGATTGCTGGCATCGTCCATAATGCAGGAACTATTTTTCCAATCATGCCACTTGCTCAAGTAGAAATTGCAAAATGGTCCGCCTCAATAAACGCGAATTTAATCGGAGTTCAAGATTTAACTCAGCGTCTTCTTTCTAATCTTGGTGGCAGCCAACAATCTCGTATTACCACCATTTCGAGTGGAGCAGCATTGAGGCCAGTTGAATCCTGGTCCGCTTATTGCGTGGCCAAAGCAGGACTTGATATGTGGGCACGATGTTTGGCGGCCGAAGGTGCTTCATCAAACATAAGTGCAATTTCAATCGCCCCCGGTATCGTTGATACCGGTATGCAATCAGATATTCGTTCAGCCGACCCTGATTTATTTCCTCGCCATGCTGATTTTGTTTCATTGCATACAGGAAAACAACTTACAAACAGTCAAGATGTTGCAGACCAATTGTGTCCTCTCATCCTTTCACATACAATGCAACAATCCGGTCAACGATTTGATGTGCGTGAACTGTGATATCGAAGCAAAAAAGAGCGAAGGGTGATAAGCCAGCACCATAACAGCGAGAACAGAGGGATTCTATGCCAGGAACAGACCGTGTTGAAATTCGAACTTTGAAAGTTGGACGCTTTTGCGTTGTTGATGACGAAGCATACAAAATATTGAGCATATCCAAATCAAAGCCGGGAAAGCACGGCTCTGCTAAGGCTCGACTCGAACTTGTTTCTCTGTTTTCATCAAAGAAAATTTCTCATGTTGGAACAGTTACTGACAGCATCAACGTTCCAATGATTGAAAAGGGCAAGGCAATGGTTACTCACATCGACGGTGAAGAAGTTCACGCAATGAACATGAAGGACCATTCGATGATGATACTTCCAGTTGACCCTGATATCGAAGTTGCATCCGGTCAAGAGATTCTTTGGATGGAAGCATTGGGTCGTTACAAAATCGAAAGATAATTGGTCCTTTTGAAATCAAATGTGAATCTTCACATTTGTAACTTTGACCGGTAATGTATTCATAAGCCGAACATGTTCATCAATGTCTATGTCCGAAGTTGGAACCGCAACAGCAAGTGAAAGTTTTTCAGTTGACGCAGCTATGAATAATATGAGCGATACTGACAAAAAATCGTTGAAAAGTTGGTATTTCTTTGATTGGGCGAATCAAGCCTATGCGCTTACGGTAATGACTGTTATCGCTCCTCAAGTGATGTCAGGATTATACAACTATGCAACAGGAACACAGACTGGTGACGCATTCTATGCAAAGGTCTTGACCTTCTCAATGCTTTTCGTTGTGGTGACTGCACCTGCACTTGGAGTCATCGCAGACCGAATGCCGATTAAGAAATCCCTCCTAAAATGGTATACTGTTGCCGGTGTTATTTTCACTGCTCTTATGGGTGCTGCCCCCTACTTTGGTTCTGAAGGATACAAAATTATGGCAATCATGTATGTAATTGGTACCGTCGGTTTCACCGGTGGAAACGTAATTTACTATTCCTTCATGCCGTATTTGGCTGAAAAGCGTTGCATGGACCACGTTTCCTCAAAGGGATACGCTTACGGTTTCATGGGTGGTTCGATGCTTCTCATTTTCCACCTCATCATCCTCTTGGGCCCATTCGGCTGGGATGGTAATTTCCGTCTTTCAACAATCTTTGTCACCTCTGCATTGTGGTGGTGGGGCTTTGGTTACCTGATGTTCAAATGGACTCCTGAGCCAGAAATCCCGAATGAAATGGAATGGGAGGGGCTTGCTCATGCCACTAAGGTAGCGTATGGCCAAGTATTTACCACATTCAAAGAAATAAAGAAATTCAAGATTTTAGCAATGTATCTTCTTGCTTACCTTCTGTTCTATGATGGCGTAAACACCATCGCCAGTATGGCAAGCGCATACGGAGACTCCGTTCTTCGTTTGAGTCTTCAATTAAACATCTATTTGCTACTCACCGTGAATATTGTTGCTATCCCTATGACGCTACTGTTTGGTAAACTCGCCAATGCCAAGGGTACAAAATTTGCATTGATGCTCTCTTTGATCATTTATTGCTGTGTCGCCGTTATTGCAGCAGGATTTGCTCCACTCGAATTGGATTCAACCGTTGAAGAAGATGGAACAATTGCAGATTCAGAGCGCTATGACTTTACTTTTACCTGGGACGAAACAACAGAAATGTATGAGATGGCAACATTGTATGACAAAGGATACGAAGGTTGGATCAGTGAAGAAGGTGCAGGAGATGACGAATTCCGCGATGCATATCAGCAATATTTCCCGGCACCGGACTACTCTACAGAATCGGCATCAAGTTCAATTGGTTCTGGTATTTTGATGTGTATCGCAATTTTAGCAATTCTTGGAACATTTGGTGCAGGTATACTTTACATCCAAAATCTAGAAATGGGCTGGAAGGGAGCTTTACTTGCTTTCCTACTGGTCGGCTCAGGATTACTTGGTGTGTCGATGCTCGCTGAAGAAGAAACACTTCAAGAAGAAAATGTTGCTTCAATTGATGCTGAAAACGCTTCTGCGATGGTCGCTGCCTTTGATGGCACGAGCGCCCACCGCTGGTCGATTATCTTTGTTGGAGGACCTCAGGGTGGAGCCGATGAAATTGGAGAAACACATCCAACGAATGTAGACCAAGGTGGTATCGCTGACGGATACGCTTCTTGGATGCGTGCGAATCTTTGGGCTCCACTGGGTATGGGCGTGACTGCGCAATGGATTACGCTTGGTATGTTTGTTGGCGTTGCGATGGGTGCTGCTGGTGCTCAAGCGCGTTCGATGTTCTCAATGCTCATTCCTGAGACAAGGACATCTGAATTCTTTGGATTCTTCGGATTCCTTGGAAAGTCTGCCGCAATGATTGGAACGTTCTTGTATGCACTGGCAAGCACTCAGTTTGACAGTCGTGTTGCTATTCTCACCATTACAATTGTAATTCTTATTGGAACTTTCCTCACTAGCCGTATCGACTTGGAGGAAGGTATGCGTGTGGCTGCAGAAGAAGACCGAATTGCACGTGAACATGGCCTTCCTTCTCAAGCCACAGCAGAATCTTGATGCATTCAGCATTGAAATGTTGAGAAATGAACATTAAGCAGTCCACTTTGAGGTTAGAAATATGAAGTCATTTACGCTCATTCAAACCATTGGTTCTTTTGTTGTAATCCTTGTAATGATTATTGTTTGGGGTGTACCCCTTGCTCCCACGATAATGTACTACCAATTTGTCAATGAATTGGTGTCATTCGAAAACGAATGGGCTCATGCATTAGGGACAGGGCTTGTTCTTTCAAGTTCATTTGTTGTGTATTCAATTTGCCTTTTGTTGTTCTCATCTTTGCTACAATTTATTCTTCATGTCCGGGTTAAAGAGAAAATAGTGGTTCCACTTGCCTCTTTTACGACCATTAGGTGGGCATTCTGTGGCCAAATTCTACGCGCAACACAACCGTTTCTTCAGCATTTTGTACCCTCGTTTTTGTCAAATGCATATTTTCGAATCTCTGGTGCAAAAATTGGCAAGAACACCCAGATCAATACTTTTCGATTAAATGACCCGAGCCTCATCCGAATAGATGACGATTGTGTCGTTGGTGGCGGTGCAATCTTTAACGGCCATTTGGTCGAAAAGGGGCAATTGGTTTTCGCCCCAATACACATGAAAAAAGGCTCATTGGTCGGGAGTGGGGCCACAATTCAACCTGGCGTAACAGTCGAAGAGGATGCTGTAGTCGCTACCAATGCATTGGTTCCAAAGTATCGCACGATTCCAGCAGGAGAGGTGTGGGGCGGACTGCCTGCAGTCATAATCAGCAACTCATCTTCACGGGATTGATATTAATTGTATATCCCATGTGATTTCAGTCAATATTGACAGCAATCTATTCAAGCGGATTACTCCACCTCGGGTTATACGCGTAGCGTATGCTGAGTGTGAAACAAATGGGTGTCGAAAAATCCGCATACCGACAACCTGTCACACCACAGGGTTTGAAGGCAATCGAAAAAGGAACTCTTACCTGGCTTGATGACGACATGTATAACAACCTCAACACAGGTGTGCTTGAGCAATATTTAGAGGAAAAAAATGTTGAAGAATCTTTTGAAGTCTCGCATTGGAGTACCCCTAAAGTCATCTATGGTATTGCGATTGGAGCAATATTTTCTGGCGTGACTGCTTATATTGGCCTCAAATTAGGTTTGGCAATATCCGCTGCTTGGTACATTGCTTATCTCTTGGGAATGGCGCTCAAATGGTCACCTTCAGAAGTCAACATCGCTACTTCAGCAACAACAGGTGCAACACATGCTTCAACAGGATTCATATTCACCTTCCCAGCTATTTTTCTTTTGGCCTCAGACCCGCGATATTTCTTGGCAGATGGTCCGCTGATTCAGAATGCAGATACGTTTAATCTCGCCTTTGTTGGGATTGTTGCAAGTATGTTTGCAGGATTCTTAGGAATTATGTATTTCATAATATTTAGACGGGTTTGGTTGGTTGAGGACCCTTTGCCATTGCCTGGTTTTGAAGCAACTCTCAAAATGTTAGATATCGCCTCCGATGTCAACACCGGTGCTGTTGAACATGCCCGTGCATCTCTCAAAACCATTGGATGGTGGACCGCCATCACGATGGGTGCATTATTCCTCATTGAATACCCGCTTGTTTGGGTTGAAGGAAAGAAAATGGCCTTGCTTGATTTCTTAGCAGAATCTAGCCATATCGGTGACTTCGGACTTGCAACTTTTTACTCACATGGAAAAATTCACCAACCAAGCGGGATTGAAGATGGAGTTTCATTGAATTACACACATTGGTCAACTGAAAGCGCCTGGAATCCATTTGCCTATACCTACATTGGTGTTGCTCTCACACCCTCAATGTTCGCCATTGGATGGTTTATGAAAACCAGAGTTGCTTTCCTTGTCAATCTTGGTACTTTGGTCGGATGGTTTTTCTTGGTGCCTTTGGTTGTTTACTTCAATTTCCCAATCTACGATGCAACGCAACAAGCGAGCATCCCAATTCAAGAATATGCAGCAGGTGGTTCAGCTCCATTGCAAATGATTGCTTTCTCCAAGTCAGTCCGTACCATCGCTATCGGTTCAATCGTTGGTGGTGGAATGTTTGGTCTCGCCAAGATGTGGAAAACTTTTGTTAATATCTTTGCAGACATTGGTTCGGCATTCAAAGGCGAAGGGAGTCAAGAATACATGGAGGGTAAAGGATGGTATGAATGGCCCCTCAAGCATATTCCAATCTTCATGGGAATCACATTCCTTGCTATGATAATCATCTTCGTAGTCGGTGGATTTTCAGTACTTGCCTCTCTTGTATTTGCTTCGGTATTGATTCTAACTACGTTCTTACTCGGAGCAATTGCAGTTCGTGTCATGGGTGAAACAGGTATTGAGCCTGTTTCAGGAACATCTTTCATTGTCCTTCTAATGTTGTTAGGAGTGTTCTTGAATGCTCAAGACCTCCTCCAACTCAATACCCAAGATGCCGTATTATTGGGATTGGTTGGAACGACTGTCTTTGGTTCAGCCATCTCGATGTCAGGTACGGTCATTGGAGATTACAAAAACAGCCTTTACATCGGCAACCGACCATATCATATTTCGAAAGGAAACATCATGGGAGTCATTCCAGGTGCAATTATTGGTGCAGGTGTTGCCATTTTCCTCTCGATGCAACTTGCTGATGGAACCATTGATTTGATGGCCCCACAAGCAAATGCTTTTGCAACTTTTTCTGTGATTTTTGCTGAAGGACAAGGAGACATGAAGCTCTTAGCACTTGGTTTCATGCTTGGAATGTTTGTCGAATGGGGCACTGGAATGGGCACCTCATTTGGCCTTGGTATGTATCTCGATGTCCCACACACACTCCCAATGCTCATCGGTGGTTATTCTCGAGACAAATGGGAAGATAAACGTCTTCGTCCGAAAATCGAAGCGATCAAGGAAAAAGACGGAACCAAGGTTGCTGAAAAGCAACGTGCACTAATCTTATTGAGTACATTCATGGTTGCTGCAGGGCTACTTACTGGTGAAGCATTCTTCGGTACAGAGTCGAGTATCCTCTCGTTTATTGATTCGCTTTGGAGCCCTTCAGATGATAATCCAACAGGATTGTTCTTTGGAATCGATAATTTCGCTTCATCAATTCCATGGTATATTGCTCGGATGGTTGGATTCTTGGGCTTGAATGTGGCGATTGGCGGTGGAATCTACCTCCTGTTCAAGCGTGCAGGCGTCATTGGCGGCGATAGTGTCGATGCAGTGCTCGAAAACTGAGCGTGAGTTGTATGTATGAATCACCCAAGACCCCGCTATGGGTGTGGGGTTTGCTGGTTGCTGCAGTGTGTGGTGTGTCGAGTGCCGGTGCTCTGTTTCAACATGTTGACGTAGTACCACCTTTGCTTCGTGCCTCATGGCGTTTGCAACTCACATCAATTGTACTCATGCCCTTCTTTGTCTTCCAATGGCGCAAACAGGATAGTACCACAAAAGCAAGAATGTTTGAACGGAATACATTGTTGATTATCGTTGGCAGTGGATGCGCATTAGCATTGCATTTCGGCTCTTGGGTGGCAAGTTTAGATGCAACTTCGTTGACCCACTCCCTACTTTTTGTCACTGCACATCCTTTGATTATTATTGTTGGAATGGGTCTTCTAAGCGCGTTGTATATTGGTTACCGTCAACCCTCTAGGCTCGAAATTATTGGAGCAATCGTTGGATTCTCTGGTGCTGCTATTACACTGCTCGACCAAGGTCACCAGCAAGGTGGACATACTGTCACACTTTGGGGTGATGCACTTGCTTTCTTTGGAGCAATATTTGTTGTGGGATACATAGTCAGCGGCAGAGTATTACGTGAATGGATGCCTATTTTCCTATACGCCTTCCCTGTAACCCTCCTTGCATCGCTTCTTCTAATACCTGCTTCGATGTTAGCGGAACCTGAATTTGCCACATTTGGAGTAGTTGGTTGGACGGATGCAGAATTTTTCCCTTGGTTTTTGGCACTTGCCCTTATTGCTGGCCTTCTAGGCCACACCGGATTGAATACCTGCCTTCGTTACATTTCTCCTCTTGTCGTTTCAACGAGCGTGACACTTGAACCACTTCTAGGCTCATTGATTGGATGGGCCTTCTTTGGTAGTGGTGTTCCAGGTCGGTGGACATGGTTTGGTGGGCCAATATTAGTCCTCGGCGTACTATTGGTAATCTATGGAGGTGTTGCTGTTGACAATACGAACAATCAAACACACCAGACAATCGGAGAGGAATGAGGGGGAGGGGCTAACATGTCGGTGAAAGATGAAGAGGGTTGGCTCTTGCTAACCAATGATGACGGAATCGAAGCACCAGGGTTTCGCTTACTCGTTCAAGCATTGAATAAGTCAGGGCATAATGTGATAGTCTTTGCACCACATGAGAATAATTCTGCAGCAGGAATGCGAATCAATTTAGCGACGCCGATGGAACTTAGACCCCGACAGGACCTTGTTTCCACTTGGAATTTGAATCCACAGAATGCTGAAACACTTCTGTTTGAATTACAAGGGACTCCTTGTGATACCATGATAGTTGCTCTTGATGGTGGACTAGAACATGTGGCTCCGGGAATCAATCCACGATTGGTGGTGTCGGGTGTTAACCTTGGACCAAACATGTCCCAAGATTCGTATCACAGTGGAACAATGGGTGCCGCCCGTGAGGCAGGTCTGTATGGCATGCCATCAATTGCAGCATCATTCACTTCATTCGAACTTGAAGGGATGGAACATGCCATTCAAGCTACAGTCGAATTGATTGAAGTTGCACTCGGGGTGCTTCCAAATGAACCGAAAAATCTCAGGCGCCCTACAGTAGATCTTTCAGCAACACATCTCAATCGTTGGCCTGAGATACCAGAGCATCCCGCTTGGGAAAAAGACCCAAAATCAGCCCTTCGTACCGCATTCCAAGAAGGTGAACTGATGCTTAATCTCAATGTTCCTCCAGAGTGGAATGGGGGAGTAGAAACAACCCGTCTTGGAATGCGTTGGTATCGTGATGCTGTGACATTTAATTCTATAGAGTCGGATGAGTCGGCGATATTTACTATTGGTGCAGCATCAATTGATCACTCTGAAGTTGCTCAAAGTGATTGCGATGTTGTGGCGAGAGGTTTAGCCAGTGTTTCGTGCTTACCGGTATGGCCGCAGACTCATCCTCTTGCCCTTGATGATAAATTGCTCACGTGGGCATTGAAGTCTTGCGAGGGTGGTTATCCTGCTTGGCTCTATGATTGAGTAAGGTTGAGGCTGACACCTTGGTCGAGTAAAAAATGGCAAACTGCAATTGCCATATGTCCTTGAAGCCATGTATCTCCCAGAGAACGTCGCGACATATTTTCTGTCTGAACTTCATCAGGTAGTGGCTTATCATCACTGAGAACAAATCCAATATCGAGACCAGAGATGGTGAAATTTCCGTGTTCACCTTCATAACTTGAAAGTGGTTTAGATTCAGTGGGTATAGATTCATCTGGATTCCATAATCTAGGGGCTG
Source organism: Methanobacteriota archaeon (assembly GCA_018662825.1). Lineage (GTDB taxonomy): Archaea > Thermoplasmatota > Poseidoniia > Poseidoniales > Poseidoniaceae > MGIIa-L1. Next base: position 15,990 of record JABJFI010000107.1, read on the forward strand.
AAGCATCAAGACAAACTCGGACGACATCTTTCCATTCTGATAATGTGTGGCTGATGTCCCCTCCACTATCAAAAATCCCAGAGGAACGCTCAATCCAATGCCCACGTGCAGGCGTTGGTAATTTGAGCACTTTTGCGATTTGTCCAGCGACTGCTCTCTCTTCTGCATGTACTCCTTTGAGTAGTGAGCCCACGAATTTGATTCGACGTGACCGTCCAGGCCCACCCATCAAATGCAGAATTACTTCCGTATCATGGCGTATTCCATGACTTGTCAACAATCCCGCCATCAATGCCCGAACAAGTACATCCATCCGCCCAGCGCCACCAGCCATGTCATTGAGTGGCAACTTACCTTGAGACATCGCTCGATGTCCAACAATAGCAAATCGGCGCATGATTTAACCTCAGTTGCCTCTTTCTACAAATGTTCGAATGGCTTCACACATCTTGAACGTATTTTCCAAGATAAAGTGGCTCCCAAGTGAATCAACTAAGTATCCTCTCGGCTTGTCTTCATCGTCAAGGTCTTCAAGGCGATTTGCGATAACTGCGGTCATTCCTGCTTTTTCAATTTGAGCAGTTGCCCGATATATTAGGTCTATTTGCTTCACACAGGATTCTAATTTAAATCCAATCCGAACAGCATTTTGGCATGTGTCTTTGAGTGCTTCAATGTGTTTCTCACCTTCGATTAATTCAATATTTAAGGACCCTTGCTTGCTAGCAATTTTCCCTTCCGCAGGTTTCGATACGAGGTAATCTAGAACTGCAGCAGTGTGAATCCATGCATCAATCGAATCCTTTGCCAAAGCCTTCAATTCTCTAAGCATAGCATCTGGCTCAGGTGCTTTTAGTGTTAAAGGAAGCCACTTTGGTATTGCTACTGAAGTAACTCCAACTACACACGTCACATCATGTCCGTGTCGATACAAACAATCGGCAATGGCAAAACCCGTTGCCCCCGAACTAGAATTTTGGACATATCGGATATCGTCAATTGCTGAACGTGTCGCTCCTAAAGTGACCACCACATCCTTGCGCTTTGGTTTTCCGCAATTCATATGATGTGCAAAACGTGCAACAATTTCTTCATGATGTGGTGTTTTTCTTTTTCCTTCTTCTTCTTCGCCCCAGAAGACATTAATTCCATTCCTTCGAACTTCTTCTACAAGTTCATCGGTCACTGGATCTTTGGCTAAATCTAAATGCATACTGGGAATCATCATTACTGGACAATTACGGCTTCGTGCAACACTGAGTGCCATCAACAAAGGTCCATGCTGTAATCCGTGAACATAACTTGCCATCGTGTTGCGTGTGGCTGGAGCAACGAGGACACCATCGACTTCATCGAGGATTTCCATGTTACCATCCCAACCGGTAATCACTTCACCTTGTGTTGCCCATTCAACAGCCAAAGGCGTAATTATACGCTGAGCCGAATGAGTAATTGCTACTCTGACTACTGCACCATGGCGACGTAATTCTCGGGCGAGGCGAATGCTATCAACAGCAGCAATTCCACCAGATACTCCGAGTAAAATTGTCTGCCCTGCAAGGCTATCGCCTAGCATGTTGACATCGGTATCTCGAATCCCCATGTAGGGTGGGAGGAAGGTCTCCATCATGACTTCTTCCATGGCCACATATCTGTTTTGGTGTCGAGCAATGCTCAAACACCATGAACATCAGGATTCACTATGGCAGGCCGAGCAGACGAGATGGTCATCGCCGGCATGAAGCCACATTCCTATGTCAATAATCTCAATCCACATCATCGTTTACACAAAGGAATTAGTTTTATTCTATTTGTCGATAGCTTCATTCTTCTATTGATTGCTACTCAAATTTTATCTGGATTTTCCAACAGCATTCAAACAACAGTAATCGGTGTTTTCGCGGCGTTATTGATGATCAATTGGCTGGCATATAGGAATAAGCATCCGCTGGTCTATTGGATTGGGGCTGCAGTGATTGGACTTGCCGGGCTCTTCTTTGCATTGAGTGCGTTGGTTTTACTTTCCGTTGTTTACACAGGTAATATCTCTTCGCTTTTGTTGGTGTTCTTGTATTCATGGGCTATGCTTGGTTCATTTCGTCGCTCACTTTCACATTTCCATCCTGGTTACAAAAACACATACTTTGGTCAAAATGAACCCATTCCTAACCTTGAACTTGAACTTGGAGAAATGTTAGCGGCTTGTCCACATTGTATGGCGATTCTTGCCATCCGTCCTGATTTGCTGAACACCAAAGATGACTGTCCTTACTGCAAATTGCCACTGGTAAGTTCGAAATTAGCTGCACGATATGAAGAAGAGTAATCTTATTCTTTGAAGGTGAAAGCATCTGGGGAAGGTGCAGAAGCCGGTCTTTGTGAATCAATTTCTTCTGCTTCCATGAAGTGTTGGGTTTGTTCTTCAAATGTATCCCATTTTTCTTCCGTATTTGCTAATTTTCTTTTTTGGAATAAAACATAACCCACGCCAATGAATCCATTGAGAATCAGTAGTCTAAGGATGAGGTCTAACCATGAATCCATATTTGGATTTCCGGGAAATGGGTCATGTGCATTTGCAATCCCATCACCATCTGAATCGTATTGTGCCTCTTTATCAAAAGGAAAAAGGTCAGAATTATCGCCCATTCCATCACCATCAGAATCTAGCCATTCATAGGCACTGAGTGGGAATGCATCAGAATTATCTCCAACGCCATCATAGTCTTGGTCGTAACATTCAAGTGAATTATTGGGCCAAACATCGATGTTATCCCCACATCCATCGCCATCTGTATCAAACCATTCGCTCGCGTTATTTGGAAACACATCACTGTTGTCTCCGACTCCATCGCCATCCGTGTCGTTCCATTCACTTGGGTCAAAGGGAAAGACATCTCGATTATCTCCATAACTATCGTTATCTCGGTCCGCCCAATCCAAGGGGTCATTAGGGAAAAGGTCAGAAAAATCTCCTACAGAATCGTTGTCACTATCGCTCCATTCGTTTTCATCAAATGGAAATGCGTCAACACTGTCTCCAAAGCCATCTCCATCACTGTCAAGACATCCTAAAGGTACCAACGCATAGCCTTCAATCAAGGGGCATTGGTCACTATTATCTCCATAGCCATCACTGTCGGAATCCGACCACTCAGTGCTGTCTATGGGAAATGCATCGGTATTGTCACCAACGCCGTCTTCATCAACATCCGAACAATCCAGAGCATCGTGGGGAAACATATCGCTGTTATCGCCACATCCATCACCGTCGCTGTCGGCCCACTCACTTCGGTCTAGAGGAAAGGCATCATCTCCATCGCCAACAAAGTCATCATCGGTGTCATAATCTCTTTCATCAGTACCGATAATTTCTTCTTCATTATTGCTCAAACCGTCTCCATCGAGGTCAGCATCCTCATCATCATGGCAGCCATCTTCATCTAAATCGAAGGAATGTATTCCAATCATGCCCAGAGGGCACTGGTCAACAACATCCTCTATTCCATCATTGTCATCATCCAAATCCTCAGCATTGCTGCATCCATCATTATCATGGTCGAGGAGAGATTGTGAAAACGGACAAGGGTCAATTGCATCATTGAAACCATCCGAATCAGAATCACGCTGTTCTGCTGAACATCCCAAGGAGTCAACAGCGGCACCTAATTCCGTGTTTGGGCATATGTCAATGAGATTCAAAACACCATCATCATCATCGTCTTGTTGTTCCCAAGAACAGCCCGTTAGATTTGTTGATGCCCCATCATTTGTCCATTCACAGGTATCGTAAAGATTGATCACACCATCACCATCAGTATCAGGTTGACCTATCTCTTCAGTAGCGTATTTTCCAATGAATCGGTGCATGACTCGTGTCGGATGAGCTTTGTCGAAGAACAGATATTCGTCCACATTGGAGACAACACTATCTCCACTGCTGCAAATCGGTAGCGGCAGTATTGAGATGCCACCGGAACAGGCAGCATCTTGGGTATTGGTGAGTCCAAGTGCCTCTTTGTTTTGTAAAATGTCATTAAAGACAGTCCATGCATCAATGGAATGAATTGTAATTCCCAATTCTATACGAAGGTCATTGGCCAATGTTGCCAATTTCTGATTGTAGAGAATAACTTCAGAACCTATCGCATTTTGTTGGTTTTGACTTCGACTAAGTACCTCTGGAGTCTTTTCAAGTGGTGGCAGATTTGGTAAAATGATTTCATCAGCACCTACACCTTCAAGTTGGCGTATATGAGATTCCATATTGGTGACAATTGTATTTGCATTTGCAGTCCCATAAAGGAAATCATTTCCCCCGGACCAGAGAGAAACGACAGTGTCTGATGGAATACTACTTTGCACATTGCTCAAGTAATTACTAATTTGTGTCCCAACATTAGGCAGTAGGACATAAGAATAGCCTGGCCCGGTTTGTGAGCCTCCAAAGGCCCGGTTATCTCCCGCTGATGTTCCTGAACCAATGGTGGTGGTGACACTGTAAGCCTCGGACAAATATTCAATCCAAACCTGACCATTAGAGAAACGACCTTGCCAATAAGGGGGTACATCAGGAACATTGAGAATTGAGTTCCTGCCATTACCCATATCGCTGAGAGAATCACCAAAAGCAATGAGATTACCAATGGTTGGAAATTGAGCATTCTCAAAAACAGTGAATGATTGTCCATCAGAATTCAAGACCGCATTAGATGAATCAATGATATCAATTTCAAGTGAATAGAAATGGTCTCCATTGTAAAAGTGCTTGAGAGGTATTTCGAAAGTTGTCACCGTTCCACTAGCCTGGAAAATATGGCTACCATTAAGCAAAATTGCGTTATTTTCATCGAATAGCACCCATTTACCTTCCAAGTCCTCGTTGTAAGGAGCATTGGTTAACTCAATAGATATAGCAACAGTTTCGTTTGAAAGCCAGTCGAATTTTTCGACAGAAACATCGATGGCTACGGCTCTTCCTTCTGCAGAAACCATCCCTATGGTACTTTGCAGCAGCATCAAAGAGATGAGGAGGTAGGCCAACTTGCGCACATGACGACTAGAAGACCGTCACTAAAAGATATTGGCCTACATTCCAAATGATGAAGGGTCCATATCCATGTCTCCATCTTTCATCATCTTGCGCATTTGCTTGTTGAGTTTTCTATTGCCACCCATACCTTTCATCATCTTCCGAGAACGGTTCCACTGTGCTATGAGTTCACGCACATCTTTCTCACGAACTCCAGCACCACGTGCAACACGGCGAATACGGTCAGCCTTGATTTTTGCTGGTTCATTCTTCTCCCATGCAGTCATGCTGTCCATTATCGTTCGATAGCGGTCAAGATTCCCCTGCATGGCTTCTTTTTGGCCTTTGGACATTGCACCCATTCCACCAAGCATATTACCTGGTAAAAATGACATTAGTTTGTCGATTGTACCAACTTTTGACATCATCTCCATTTGTTTGTACATGTCATTGAGTGTGAATCGACCGCTCATCAAGCGTTGAGTAAGTCGCATGGCTTCTTCTTCATCCATGTCTTCAGGTGCCAAATCGATGAGACCCTGAATATCTCCCATTCCAAGAAGTCGAGAGATGAATCGGTCTGATTCGAATTTCTCCAAATCGGGGACATTTTCACCCGTTCCGATGTGGACAATGGGTGCTCCAGTTGCGGCAACGGCAGATAATGCCCCACCACCTCTGGCAGTCCCGTCGAGTTTGGTGATGACAATACCAGTGACTCCGGCCAGTGAATGGAAAGATGCGGCGACTGGTCCAGCGGCTTGGCCAACCTGTGCATCGATGACCAACCAACGTTCACTTGCTCGAGTAATGGATGAGATTTGTTCTAATTCATCGACCAATTCTTGATCTAATTGGTGGCGACCTGCAGTATCAACAATGACCAAATCAGCAGCGGCACATGCAGCCAGTCCATTTCGAACAATGGTTGGTGCGTCTTTTGTATCCGGCTCTCCATAGACTTGGACAGTAGAATCCTCCAATAACTGAGATAATTGTGCATAGGCACCAGGACGGTGAACGTCGGCTTCGATGACCGCTACACGAAGACCGTGCTTTCTTCGGTACCATTCAGCAAGTTTTGCTGTTGTTGTGGTTTTACCTTGACCGTAGAGACCAACAAGGAGCAGGGTTGCACCATGCGGTTGAAATTCATGAGCAGGCCCTAGCACTCGAACCAATTCAGTATAGAGGATATTCATGGCATGAGTTTGCAAGGTGATTCCTGGACGTGGTTCTTCATCTCGAAGGCGTGCTTCCAGTTTTTCGACTAAATCTTTTGTTTGACGAACGTTGAAATCTGCTTCTTGAAGTGCACGGCGAAGGCTTCGAGTCATTTCTCGTAACTCTTCTTCATCCAACTTACGTTTATTCTTGAGCAACCCAATGGAGCGAAAAATACCCCGAGAGAGCCCTTCGAGTGCCATAGCCTACCGTGTTGGCACCCCCATTTCAACCCACCCATTGGTAGGTGTGCGTTTCATTCCTCGGTAAGCGGTATGTCAAGTTGAAGAACATCGTTTTCTAATTTCGCCTTGACGCGACTAGCTTTCGTTGGGACTTTCGTCTCTACTTCTCGCTCTCTTCCATTTAGGCCGACATACAGAATTCCGTCGTCACTTCTCAATGAAAGTTCATCGCGCTTTATTCCGGGATAATGCAAAAATATCCGTTCGATATCACCGTCAATCTCCCGCTTCATGCCTCGATGTATAGAATGTTTGAGCGCACTTCCAACTGGATGAGGGCCCAATGAATCATCGATATTCTC
>JABJFI010000121.1 GCA_018662825.1 Methanobacteriota archaeon
ATGCATTATTCGGTGGATGGGGTCTCTCATTGCTTCTGCTTGCCGTTCTGTATCTCATGCGTGGAAAGAAGAATACCACGCTTGGAGAGGATGAAGAGGAAGAGGTTGAAGAAGAAAAGGAAGAAGTACCTCTCGGGTTTAATGAATGCAAAATGGATGGCGGTAAGGTGTCATGCCCTTCTTGCGAAGCCCGATTAGGAGTTCCACGCGGAAGTGAACCGCCGTTTAGATTCACTTGCCCGAAGTGTTCGACAATGATTCGAGTTGTTGAATGATTCAATTTCTTCGATAAGCAACAAGTAAGAATGCAGTATGGCCAAACGGTCCATTAACTGGTCGAACACCACCTTTTGATGCTTTACCCCATTGGCGTTCGATGAGTTCCCCTGCCCATTCGATTTCAAATCCGGCTTGTTCACATGCAATCCAAGCTGCTTCAAGTTGGCTTGTGACTGGGCAATAGCATGCAATTCGTCCACCTATTCCGAGTAAGGGCGCTACTGCCTCAATCGCACTTGTGTGTTCGGGTAAATCTAGAACAATACCATCATATTCCGAACTCACTTTTTCAATCTCATTGACAACATCTTCGATGCAGCCTTCAATGTGGTGATGAGTTGGAAACTCACTCCACCCCTCCCGTCCCCGTCTGAGGTTTTCAAGTCCAACTTCTGCGTGTTCATTACGTGGTTCTACGGTGACATGTGTACCTGAATTGCCTAAAACACGGGCGATATACATCGAAAGACCGCCGCTACCAATCCCTGCTTCTAAAATTCGATCACCTGGACCGATACCTAGTCTTGAAGTAATGAATCCGGCATCTTTAGCACTGATGGTTTGAGCACGTCGAAGCATACCTTTGCTCAACTCCGGGAGTCGAAATGGTACGCGAGTCAAAATTTTCTGTCCGACCAAAACCTCTTCACCCATTTCTATCTTTGAAAAGGTCTCGACAGCATCTAGCACACCCAAACCCTTGATTTTACGAACTCCGGGTACAAGTTCAACAATGTGGACTTTCCCATCAGTTTCGAGAAAAGCAGACCACTGCGCTTGGTTCATGTTTCGGCGATGCCTTAATTGGTCTAAACTTTACCGTGAGAATGAACAAACAACTCTTATCCAATTCCACAATGATGAAAATATACTCGTAATTAACCGGAATAGGAGGGTTTCATATACTGTCTTGAGGGTGGGATACACATGAAGATGTCCGCTCGCCTTCTTGCCCCTGCACTTGTCTTGCTCTTTTTGAGTAGTTTGATGATAGGTTTGACCGCTGAAATGAATGCTAAAGAAGAACCAGTTGAATTGAAACAACAGATGATACAAAGCGCACCAAGTGACCCAGGGCACACGGTTTTCGCTCAGTATATTACCTCAGATAACTGTGGTTTCTGCTACCAATATGGAAGCCCAGCACACGACCAAGCAAAGAATTCCCTCCCAGACCGATATGTCTACATTTCCTACCACAGCGCATCATACGGAACTACCAATGATGCAGAATCGGGAAATATCGCACCAATCTACGGTGTTCAACACCTTGGTGAAACTGGTGGAGCGCCTAAAACCTCTTTTGGTGATGCAACGCTGAATACAGGTTGTGGCTCTAATACATGCTGGGATTCCTTTATTTCAAGCGGTGGAAATATGCACAGCACATCAACTGATTATTCAGTCTCAGTCTCACAAACCGATAACGGAGACGGAACCGTTGATGTTTCGGTGAGTGCAAGTTACATCGGCTCGGGAACTGCACCTTCAAGTATCACACTTTATGCCGCAGTTACAGAAAAGGTCTGTAATTCTCACGCTTATTCTGATGGCTCAAAAGGCCATAACTGCTGGGAAGCTTGGCTCTTGAACAATGGCGCATATGCTCACAATGGTGGCAATGTTGGTAGCGGAACCGGATTTGAGACAGTAAACCTCAATTCCGGTCAAGCAGTCAAAACATGGACAGTCCCTACAAGTTTGGTAAACGGTGGAGCAAGTAACATGAACACCGTTGCTGCCCTCTACTCTACATGGAGCACAACATCATTTAACGCTGATGTTTATGCTGCAGCCGACTCAACTATGGCTCCAAAATTAGACCTAGCAATTTCAAGTGTTTCGTTAACCAACCCATCCTCTTCTAATGGAGGATTTGTTCTTGGCGATACAATCACTCTTGATGTCACTGCAGCAAATGTAGGTGACCTAGACTATACCGATGGCGGAACCATTCAATTCTTTTACAAAGACGGAGTGAATGAAGTTTCGATTAGTTCTACACCTTTGAATAATTTGATTTCACTTGCTACGCAAACAGCCCAAACAGATTTTGATACTTCAACTCTCTCCAGTGGATGGAAGAACATCTTTGGTGCACGCCTCACGGGATTAGTTGCAGATGGAAACGGTGCTAACAACGTTGGTATGCAAGAAGTAGATCAAGACCGCCCTCCAATTACCAAGAACCCGCAAATCACAGGCGACCAATCCATTGACCGTGGTTCACACGCCCTCGTACTTGCTAAGGCAGATACCAATGACATTGTCGACACGACTGAAACAATGTCTTTCAACATAGAAGTCTCGCCAACAGGTCTCAATCAATGGGTCAGTTCCGTTGTCTCTGGCGGTCAAAATGTCGTCTACACTGGTTCTGCAAATGAAGGACGTGAATACGTGATTACTCCAACTGTGACAATGGGCGCAGGTTGGTATGATGTTCGTGCACAAGCCGTTGACTCTCGAGGTCAAACTGGCTCTTGGATGGTGGGTGCTTCTGTATTTGAACTACAAAATGGTGCTCCAACGGTTATTACTGACCCAATTCCATCAGTTATGTGTGATACACTTACCAAGATTTCAATGGAAGGTCACATCGTTGACCCTGAAACACCTCTAGAAGACCTCATTGTGACTTCAGACGACGAATCCTTTGTCGCTTGGTATCCACTTACAAAAGAAATCGAAGTTAACTTCGCTTGGGGCGAGTTGAACGGTTGCCCTCTAGGACAACAAGGGATAGAAATCAGTATTGATGATGGAGGAGACTACTCAGCGACAGGCGAACTTCCATATGGAACATTACTGTTCAATGTTATTGAAAACGGACAACCTCGTTGGAACGGTCTACCATCACAATCAGTTGTCGAAGGTGGTTCAGGCGTTCTTGCACTTCTCCCTTATCTCTCCGATACAAATGATGTTGGAGAATCAGTTTCTGCAGAGGACTTGAATATTCAATTGATTAGTAATTCCAATGAAGAAGCGATTGATGCTTACCTCGTCGGAAACACAATCGGATTTGATACCATTGATGAGGATGCCAATGGTCAAGCCATTCTTACACTTCGTGCAAGCGATGGTGTGAAAACATCTGATACCACACTTACCATCAACATCCAAGCAGTGAATGATGCTCCACGAGTAATTCCTTTCGATGATATCGAATCGATTACCTTGAAGAGAAATACACAACGAGCAATCGATCTCAACAGCCGTATTGTAGATGTTGATGATCTTGCTTCTGACGCATTCATCACCGTGTCCTCCTCTGAGCCTGGTGCAGCACGATACAGTTTCATTGACGGAAGTCTCACACTGCTGTTCGAAACAACCGGTGTGCAAACTGTAACAATCACTGTTAGGGACAAGTATGATACTAACACATATGAAATGTCAGTAGATGTCTTTGATGCTTATCCATTCCTCCTCTCTCAAGATGATGATGGAAGTGGATACATGTTCGTTGCTCTTGAGGATACTTATGTTGGTCAAACACCTACAGTCGTGATGAGACTTACTGATTTATCTCCTACTTTCACATATATTGGAGTCACTTGGAATGTGTGTAATGAACTCACTGGGACATGTGATGGACTCTATGAATATGACCTAAAGATAGCGAAATCAAATGTTGGCTGGACTGAGGAATTACTTGTTCCTTCACTCATTACAGCAGGACTAGCCCGTGAAGATGGCTCAGTATTCAGGGATTACTATGAATTGTCAATAGTAGCTAATGATGGAAGTTCGGAATACAAGACAATGACGAAAATCAAATGGCGTATTACTGAAAGTATGCCTGCTGTTGAAGACATGGAAGATGAAATGTTTACTGATTATCTTGAAGACATCACTGCTGAAAGAGCAGACCTCATTGCACAGATTGAATCTGCTGTTGAAGGCGATGATACAAGTGAACTCGAAATAAAACTCGCTGAAGTTGAAGAAAACTTCGATACAGCATGTGATGACCCACGTGCAACTTGCATACAAGAGCAACAATCTAGTTCAGAAACTGATACTAATGATGCGAAAGGAATTGACATCAAATTGGTGGGAATCATAGGTGGAGTCGTAATCATCTGTCTCTTGCTTTCAATGATGTTCGTTCGACGCGGCAAGGGTGATGATTTCAAGGAAGATGCTTGGAGCGAGTCTGCTTGGAATCCAAATGCGGTCCCTGCTCAAGACAGCGTTGCAAATTCGATGTATGGTGGAGCGCAAAATCTGTTCCAACAACCTGTTGCAATACCTTCAACTCCACAAATTGGTGGTCCACCATTGCCACCTGGTGGCCTTCCTGCAGGATGGACTGCTGAGCAATGGGCTTACTACGGACAGCAACATCTAGATGGAAAACTTTGATTTTAGGTAAGGAATTTAGCACATGTTGATACATGGTCGAATTGTAAACCCATAAAGGGGAGCAACGCGGGGGGTAATGTATGAGCGACACTGACTTGACTGAAGATTCGTCCTCTGAAGAGGGGGAAATAGGCCTCCAAGAAGATGTTGAGGAGGTCACAATTTGGGCGCCAGAACCTGGGCCTGATTCAGATGACATCGTTTCATTAAGTGTTGAGCAATGGATCCAATCAGTAGATTTCACTTCTACAAATGACGTGCCTATTCCCGACCGTCTTGTCGACCAAGTTATCGGTCAAGAAGCGGGTTCTGTCGTCATCAAAAAAGCAGCAGAGCAACGCCGACATATGTTGATGATTGGTGACCCCGGGACCGGGAAGTCAATGCTTGCTCGCTCTATGACCGACCTTCTTCCAAAAGATTCTCTTGAGGACCTTTTGGTGTATCCCAACGAGGATGATGAGAACGAACCACGTGTTCGTTCAGTTCCCGCTGGACGTGGCGACCGTATTGTGAAATTGCAAAAAGAATCGATGCGTACTCAACGAGAGCGTTCACAAAAGATGCTTCTTATTGCCTTTGCAGCCGTTGGTTTTCTCCTAGTTATCGCAACTATCCAAAGTGGTGATATTCTCACATTATTGTTTGGTGGTTTTCTCCTTATGTTCGGTTATATGTTTATTCGGGGCCGTTTAGGTTCCGGTGACGAAAGCCGAATTCCCAAAGTATTGGTGAAGCATACTAGTAGTTCAATGTCACCCTTTGTCGATGCAACCGCAACACTTTCCGGCTCCCTTCTGGGGGATGTCCGGCACGACCCATTCCAGTCAGGTGGCATGGAAACCCCTGCCCATGACCGTGTTGAACCAGGTGCGATTCACCGTGCTCACAAAGGAGTTCTATACATTGATGAGGTCAATCTATTGCGACTCGAAGAACAACAAGCTCTGCTCACTGCTATGCAAGAGCGAGCATTCCCAATTTCGGGACGCTCAGAGCGTTCTTCTGGTGCTTTGACCAAAACCGAACCAGTGCCTTGTGATTTCATTTTGATAGCCGCAGGAAACCTCGATGCAATTCAAGGAATGCACCCGGCTCTTCGTAGCCGTATTCGTGGCTATGGCTATGAAGTGTATGTCAACTCTGAAATGCCTGATACGGCACGAAATCGTCGTCGTCTTATTCGATTCATCGCACAAGAAGTTCGTCGAGACATTGGCACATCCCGTGAGATACCACATTTCGACAAATCAGCAGTCGCTATCATTCTGCGTGAGGCGCAACGCCGAGCTGGTCGTCGTGGAAAACTGTCACTTCGTTTGCGTGAACTAGGCGGTTTGGTTCGAATCGCTGGTGACTTAGCAATGGAAGAAGGTGTAGAATTTGCAACCGCCGCACATGTTCTCGGTGCTCGAAATATCGCTAAACCTCTTGAACAACAGGTCGCTGACCGAATGATTGAACGTCGCCAAGACTATGCAATGATTGTGAATTCCGGTGAACGGGTTGGACGAGTCAATGGACTTGCTGTGCTTGGAGCCACCTCAGGACTTTCAGATTTCAGCGGAATCATGCTTCCTGTCGAAGCATTAGTCACTCCCTCCTTTGGTGGTGGCGGAAAGATTCACGCAACAGGAGGACTTTCAGACCTCGCTAAAGAGAGCGTTACCAATGTAAGTGCAGTTATCAAGAAGTTGACTGGAAAAAACATCTCGGATTATGACATTCACATCCAATTTGTCGATACACACGGCGTTGATGGCGATTCAGCATCGATTACGATTGCGACAGCCATCATTTCAGCACTTGAGAATATTCCAATTCGTCAAGACTTGGCAATGACCGGTTCTCTCTCTGTCCGCGGTGAAGTCCTGCCAATTGGTGGAGTCACAGCAAAGATTGAGGCAGCAGCACGTTCTGGAATCAAGACGATTGTTGTTCCTCGGGCGAACATGCAGGATGTTCTTTTGGATGAAAAATACGAGAAAATGGTTGAAGTGGTAGCCGTTGACACTCTTGATGAAGTAATGGAATTCGCACTCATTAAGCACGAGCAAAAGGCTGGATTGGTAGAACGACTTGGACAGGTCATTGACCGTCTAACGCCTCTTCCAAGCAAAACAACTTCTGCTTGAATTTATTGATAAGGTCAAAGACCATTCGATTGTCACTGCATCAATGCGTGAGATACTAAAGTAAATTGGTGGTGGGCAACTCATGACTGAGACCCCAATGCAATCTTCAGCAGTAAGTGATGCTGGAAAAGGAGCATTGCTTGTCTTATTCTTGGTCACCATGATAGACATGATTGGGTTTGGAATTGTCATTCCATTTTTGACCTATCTGGTCGAAGATTTGACTCCTGAAAATCAAATAGCCAACATCGGGCTTTGGGTTGGATTACTCATGACATCGTATTCTGCTGCACAATTTCTGTTTTCGCCCTTTTGGGGTTCCCTTTCTGACAGAATAGGACGTCGACCAGTACTCATGGTTGGGTTGATTGGAAATACGCTTTTCTTCACTATGTTTGGACTTGCCAACACACTAATTGTCGCATTATC
>JABJFI010000049.1 GCA_018662825.1 Methanobacteriota archaeon
AACCAACGATATGCTTTTGTGTGATGTTGTGTTCTTCAAAATAGACACCTCTTCTTTTCTCCCATATCCCCCTCAAATATAATACTGCGCCTCAATTGCCACTTTTAAAATATCAAATACTGCTAATAATATCATATAATTAGCCTTAATAATATCAAATATGGCTTAGTGTATCATATATTCTCGGTGAGAATATGGCGTAACTTCGCCTAGGTCATGCGTTTCACAACAGTTCCAACAGAATTGAAACAAGAACGATGTTCAGCAATTAGGTGTCTGAAGCGCCAAGTCTTGGTACCAATCATAGGCCTTAAGTTGACCATATCCCCAATGATCATCATGAGTTATTGAATCGTCATATTTGAGTGAAGAATTCATCAATGAGATTTTTACCGCATCGATACAGTCCCCATTCGATGAGGATGTTGGTTTGTATTCAGGAAATGCCTCAAGAATTAATGACAAGGCACCCGTCACAAATACTGTTGAATCGGATGTACCGCTACTTGAATACCAACTATCTCCAATACCTGTGCTGATGATATTTTCACCTGGGGCGACAACTTCGGGCTTCATGTGAGGGTTCTGTCGCATAGAACCGTTTGACAAAATTTGAGAGCCGATGGAGGAATTCTCCCAGACTATTTGCTCCTGTGTCGATGCACCAACGGTGATGACTCGAGCCACATTGCCAGGCACTGAAACCAAACCATCATCTTCTCCCCCCCCATCGTTACCAGCAGCTGCTACTACAAAGATTCCAGAATCAACTGCGCGCCTAACTGCAGAAACACTGACTCCTTCTGTCATCATTTCGATATTTTGTTCACCACCAAGTGATAATGAGATAATATCAGCCTGAAATTCATTGTGACACCATAATATTGCATCTGCTACTGTTTGTTCAGAACCGCTGTTCATGTCGTTTTCATCTGCCCCCAATGCTGCAACCATGGCCAAGTTAACTCCAGGGGCGATTCCCTGTTGATGGCTACCCGACACAAGGATACCCGCCATGAGAGTTCCATGTGCGATGAAACCGTAGTCAATCGGTGAATTGGAATTTCCAATCATATCTTTGAAAGTTACTTGAAGTCCAGTAAAAGCAGGATTCGATACATCTAGGCCTGTATCAACCATACAAACGTTAACACCGTTTCCAGTAAGTCCAAGTTCGGAGAAGTCATCAAATTGGGATTGCTCATTGGCCCAATCCGATTTTGGTGGAGAAAGTTCGATGAACAGAATTCCTGAATTCCAGAAGAGGAGTAAAATAATTGCCAAAATCGCGAAGATTGCCCCATTTGTTGCCACAAATCTCCGCCGACTCAATCGCGGGACAGGCGTTGCATCATGTGGAGCCCAACCCGTCACTTCAGCTCGCCACCCATCCTGAAATCCTACTGCTGAAGGGTCAATTGCGGATAGAATACGCGAATCTTCCGGCTCCGGAAGCAATTCCACCTTTTCAAGACCCTTCATCATTTCACCCCTGTAGGCAATACACCAACAAAGTTACTTGAGTAACTTAGGCTATAATGTATTGTTTGGATCAGAAACGAGCCGATTTCGAATTACTTCGAGAGACCTTGATTCCGCCGTAAATTACTAGAGCACCAAGCAAGAATATTACCAAAGTAAACCATGGAGAATCTTCTGTGTCTTGAGTGATATAATATTCTACTGAGAAGTCAATCTCATTCGAACCATCTACTCCGATTTGTTGCTCGACATTTACGCTGTCATCTCCAGCAACTTCGACAACAACAGAGAAACGAACATTGCCGGAAGAATCCTCTGCCAACATATCGAATTCAGCATTGCTTGTAGAGTTTGCACCAAGTGTAATAGTTTTGGAACCGAGAGACTTACCACCAACAATACTTGCTGAAACAATAACATCAGAACTTTCCAAGGAACCTTCATTGGTGACTGGGATGACAAGTTTTCCTGCTGTATCTGCCACATTATCTGAAAGGGTGACAATTGCACCTTGGTTGATGTATAATTTAATGCTCGCCTTAGAGATTACAACATCGAAGGTTTCGGTGAAAATTCCATCTTCACTGGTCACTGTAACTGTCACAGTTTTGCTACCAGCTTCAAAATCTTGAGGTGCATAAGCTGTAAACAGTTGAGAACGGCTGTCGCCCTTTGCAATGGTTATGACTGAATTTTTAGGTGTAACTTCCCAGTTTTCTGGCATATTGTCGACCAATTCAATAGTGTAAGAATCGTCTCCGTTTCCAGTATTCTCAAGCATAAATCCAAAGGAACTGCTTCCACCGGTTCCAATTCCTACTTCTGTGTCAACATCAGTGAAGGAGAATCCATAGATTTGAGGGACCTGAACATTCACTGCAATTTCGCTTGAAGGGGTTGCATCTGTAACTAGACGAACCTTGAGAGTGTGTCCGTCAACCAAATGCCAGGCATCGGATTGATTTGCTACAATAATACGAACACGTAGATTTGCTGAAGATTCAACACTTGTATCAGCAGAGTTGTTTCCAATTCCAAGAGATATTTGATAAGATTCAACAAATGCAGTTCCATTCCAGAATTCAACACTCCAGTCGGCCTCATCTGGTGAAACACCAATTTGTCCGAGAACATCGAACACTTGAACCGATTCGGTGCCATCATAATTTACATTCAATTCGAATTCAATGGCTTGATAACCTTCATCTTCCGCAATCGCAACAAAGTCAAGTTCGGTTTCACCCGCTGTTGCATTTGCAAGACTGTTTTCAACCAATGTGATTGAAGTATCCGAATTAATGGTACGAGTGTATGAAATTGTAACAGGGGAACGGCCTTCAGCAACCTGAGTTGAAGCGCCGCCAATGTAATCCATTTCCATATTCAAATCATGTTGGATTGTGACAAAAGTAGAATCCATATCAATAAAGTCAGCAGGCATTAGAATGCTGATGCTTCCATCCGCTCCTACCGGCATATCCCATTCAATATCAGAACCAATACCAAAGGTGACGGATACTGATTCATTGAGCATGGACGAACCATTGCTTTGTGAACCTGCATGATGTTCAACGAGATTGATGTCCGTCCATGTTGTGGATAGGTCAACCCATCCACCGAGAGACATCTCTAGATCAAGGGTTGCACCATCGGAAATACTTGCATCAAGTAATCCGACTGCAATGCCACCACCGTTTAATCCTGCATTTGCTTCTGTCACAACAATAACCCACTTTCCGGGTGCTATGACTGCAGACCAATTCAGTTGGTCATTTGCAAATACTGGGGTGATTGTTTGGGATTCTCCCGCCATCCCACTGGATGGATATAGAACAACAGTTGAACCAATTAATCGACTTGCATCATTTATATCAGTGACATTTCCTGAAACTGTAACATTTCCTGCAGTCATTTCAATGTCATAAGATTCAGGATCAGAGTATACTGGATATGCACTAGAATTCGAAACATTGTAGACTTCAGTACTGAAACCTTCTTTGCTGACTGTAACTTGGTACTCATCCTGAATCGGGACAAACAAAGACCAAACACCGAATTCATCGGTAGTGACATTTGTATCAATTTCAGTATTATTCATTCCTAGAATGGTAACAGTGGTGTTTGCAACACCCTCGGTTCCATCAGGAATATCATCATCATCAAGATCCCAGAAAACTTTACCACCAATTTGAACTTCCATATCTGCATTGATTAAGCCAAGGTCTAGAACACCATCAACTGCAGTTGCTGTTGAGAATGGTGCTGAAGAAGTATCGATTGTCCAGTGCTTCTGAGGTGCGGTTTCATTCAAGAACAGACTCCAGTTACCTGGCATCAATTGTTCGCTGACATTCCCATATACATCCGACTTGGAAAGAGTGATGTTGCCGAATCCATCATGGCTGACAAGAGTAACTCGGGAATCAGACATGTTTGCGTTAGTATTCGATTCTTGAAGTTGGAACTTCAATTCAATCACATCAAATGATGTGAAATTAAGATTGCTTCGCATGGAGGAATCGTCACTGACTGTGAACGGATAACGGAGTGTTTCAGTGCTGTCATTGTCCGCCAAGAATGGGGCAACAATAGCGACCCAATCTCCTGCTGGGACATATGCAGCAAAACTACCATTTACATCTGAAGCCATATTGAACCACAAATCATCCGCTTCATTTCTCAATAAGAATTGCTTTTCAACAGCTCCGCCACTATTGTTCGTAAGTTCTCCAGTGACTAGGTAATCATTACGCAATGGGAATGCTACTGCTTCTTCATATGCATCGAGCCCAACACGTATTGGGTCAAACACATTTGCACCAATGAGTGCGTAATCCGATGCGTTTTCATCCGAAGCCTCTGTCGTGTTAAATTGGAGACTGTATAGTCCAGGTTCAAGTACAACAGTAATGTTTCCAGGAGACGAATAGTTAGAAGCAGTGAAATTGTGCTGCAGACCATGGTCGTTGAGAGGCATTAAGGTGAAGGATGGACTCACTTCTGTTCCATTTGCAAAGACTCCATCACCCTCAGCATCCATGAACAGATTAAGTTCAATTGTGAGATATTCTGGACTGACAAACAATTCAATAGGAGTTGGCATTGAATCGATTTCGACAATAATATTGTAATTCTCAACATCTGTCGAATTCAAAGCAACCTCGTCAACAGTGAAATCCCATTGTCCCTCTTGCAAGTTAAATGAGAATTCTCCTGTGTCTGAGATGGTGGTAGTCCATTCAAGACCATCAGAATCTGTTGCGACAACTGTTTGTGCTGCGTATCCCGGAACAAGACCATCCCAAAGGGAGGAGTTGTCGTATAGGAATACGAATCCATTTGCCATAATCGTTGGTTCTAGATACATTAATCCAAGGTCAATCTCGGCATCTCCATTAAGTTCAATCAATTGACCTCCAGACATCTGTGAAGCAATACTGAAGGTAGTCATATGGAAATCATTACCACTCGGTAGACGAATACTGTAGTTTCCATCTGTAGCAATAGTCGTTGCAAAGGACAATTCACCGGCTACAAAGTCGATTTCAAGTCCAGCTGCTGGCTGACTTTCGTCGAATTTAACTGAGTCATCTGAACTAGCCCAAGTACTGTAGTTTAGGTCGCTGTTAAACAATCCACCATCGACCACACGGATACTGCCGTTGACCCATGTCCCAATTGCATAAGCACTTGAGAGTGAAATATCTTCTGTCTCAAGAGTAACATGGTCAAACAAGATGTAATCATCACCACTTTCATCTGAAATTGTGTAAGATCCCATTGGTAATTCAATGTAGACCAGTCCATTTTCATCAGATGTTGAGTTGATTGGTCCAAACAATGGATCATCATTGGTGAAGGTTACTACTCGGCCTGCAACATCTGCATATGCTTCTTGTGTCAACGGGTCCACCGGAGAGATTAGTTGCAAGGAGATATCATGCATCTCTGGAACACCAATAATAAGAGAAAAGTTTTCAGATGCATCTCTAACCATGAAGGTTTCATTCAATTCATACCATCCATCTTTATCAATGTCGACTCTGTAATAATACTCGCCGGATGCAAGAGGTCCGTAAGAGAAGTTTCCGTCTTCATCGGTAATAATGTTGGTCACTTCTGAAAGACCGAGGTCAATATCAACCAATTCAATGGTTTCATTGGCAAAAATCTGATCATAGAAATCAACAAGTGTATCTTCAAAGATTGAACCTGGCATACTCATTGCCAAGTCATACGATGGAGATATCTCGACATTCACTGGGTCAGGCAAGAGTACTTCTTTCCCGTTGTCTAATTGAGCAATCATATGGTAAACTCCCGGAATTAATCCCGTAAGGTAGAATGAACCTGGTTGAACCATTGAACCTGAGAAGTGACCTTGTCCAACAAAGAGACCAGTACCATTGAGGGTACCTGTTCCTTCAAAGGAGCCTGTTGCTTCAAATGAATCTCCGATGTGTTCGGTAACTAGAGTCGAAATTCCATCAGATGTGAGGCGACCATTCGCTTCTATTTCACCATCTAGAAGATAAACCACTGGCGAGGAGGTTTCATCCTGAATACAAAGTGATTCATTTTCAGGCATCGGCGCAGTTTCATTGTCAAGACAGGTAACTACACTTTGATTTGACACCCAAGAAGCGACAAGAGTTCCCTTACCGTTCCATGTTCCGTTGCTTGTGAAGACACGAGAATCAGAAATGGAACGCGTGAATGTGCCGGTGAAATCGTCTGCAAAAGCGACACCATCGCTTTCAAAGGTTCCATTTTCAGTAAAGGTTACTTCACCAGTTCCTTGAAGAATACGGCTGTCGGTTGACGAGAAGGAACCATTTGTCGTGGTCAAAGTATAGTTATCAGTCATCGACCAAATGTTACGAAGAATGAAATCAGTACCAACAAGTGCATCACCATCAAAGGATTCATGCCCAGCCCATGTGACTTGACCAGAAACACCACTGCTTTCAACAGCGATATCAAATGATGTTGTTACATCAACAAATCGGTCTGCTTGTTCAGCAGTAACATTGAGTTGTGACTCTCCAAGCCAACTCATGTTTGCAACTTCACCAAGAATCGCAGTGATGTCGTTGATTTGACGGTCATCATTTGTTTCAGTCAAGATGTCACCAAGGTTTTGTGAGTAGCCTCCAGAACGAATGTTGTCTTGAGCACCTGTTGGGTCGAAATCACCCGCAAACGCACTGACTCTAATACGGCCAGCAGGGGCTTCAAACGACCAATGGCCATTGTCATCAGCATCTGTGAAGCCGATTGGAATCCAATAGGTATCAGGGTCAAGATCTTCGGCACCTTCTCCAGAGAAGGCGTCACGTTCAATCAGCAATCGGACACCAGGTAAGCCTTGGCCATTATCACTCATTGTAACTTGACCAGAAATTTCTGCACCCGAGTAATACTTGAGAACCTTAACAAGTGTATTAGTGGAAGAAATTCCAATTGTTTGTTGATCAGTTGTTACCGAACTGTTTTCTTCAGGAGAATACCAGTTTGCGATAACGAAGTGATTTTGCATAGCGCCTGGTAGTGGAAGTGCTTGGCCTAGAATACTACCTGGACTACCGGATTGACCGAAATGTTGTGCAGGCTGAGGATTCGAAGAACCTGCATCGACGCCGAGGGTCGATGCACCATATCCAACATAGGTTCGTGCTAGCATTGTATCAAAGAAGGCAGAGTTGTGGTCAACACGGACATCCTGAACTTGCAATGGTTCAATTTCTGAGCCAGATTGTTGGTTAAGGAAGTCTTCAGTAATTGCTTGGTCTACTTCAGTACGTGTCATTTCATCTGGGAACTCTCCACGCATTGTTTCGTAAACTTCATCCATGTAAGTGGAAACATCTTGTCCACTCAATATGGTAGGTGCTCCAAAAATTCCCATTGGTTGACCTTGGTTGTAATTCATGTCTTGAGTATAACGACCAGCACGAGGGTATAGTCGGTTATCAATTGCAAAGTAGCGAATTTCATGGTCTCTGTCAATAGTTTCACCAGGTGCTCCATCATAATCCTGAACAGTATAATAGTCTTCAAGATTAATCAGGTCATCATACATATCAATTATATCTCCACCATCGAGGCTGAGAGAAAGAAGTTGGACTGTCAATGCAAGACGAGCATTCTTACGATGGATGCTGGTTCCAACTGAATCATATTCTTCAATCAAATCTGCAGTGTACCAATAATCTCCAATGATATAGTGTGTATTAGAATAGATATTGTCAGCACCAGTTCGAATGTTGTTGGTGAATGTGCGATTTGCTTCGAACAGTTCAGACCAGTCGCCATCGACACATGTTGCTGAGAGTATTTCAGTACAGAGCATTCGTTCTCCACCTTCGTAAATACGCCAATATTGTGTCGAGTCATCAAACACACCATCTGTATGATGGTAGCCTCTTGCCATGACAACATCATCATTCGTTTGGAACACTTCAAAACTGTTGTGTTTTGCGAAAGCAATCATCTCATCATTGTTAGCATTTGTTGAAATCGACGAAAAGATATCCATTTGTTCATCGTCGAGATAAGAATCTACAATGTTGCTGTAGCCTGATGTGAAAGCAGTGTTACCGAAACGTGCCTTATTGTACTCAAGGTCACCTTGACCAAGTTGCCAAATGAACATCGAAACAAGATCTTCTTGGTTACGTGCTAACAACATGTTTCCAGTTGCAGGAATTCCAGATTGGAAGTTATCTGATACTGAGGGGTGTTCGCCTGTATCAAGTGCTTGGAAACCATAGTCCCACCATGATACGAATGCCGGACGTTGTGAATATGACATATTAGTATCTTGAGCAGCAAGCCACTGATAGGCTGTATTCCAACCATTGTCATTGAATCCAGAGCCGAAAGAGCCAAGATACCAATTTCCATCATATGTGCTGTCATCAAGAAGTGAAAAGCCACCTATTTCCCAGCGCAATGCGTCAGGAATGATGTTGTAAATCACTTCATCAATATCATCTTCAGCATTGTTACTACCAGGGATAGCAGCATCAAGACCGTAGGTGAATTGTTGACCAAAGAGCATAATCATGATAATCATAATTGCAGAGAATGAAGGTGTGCGCCATACTGCGACACGCGCTCCACGGATTCTGTCTTCAGGAGAACGGATTCCAAGTTTCTTCCATGTTTTGACAAGTCCATCCCAGTTTGCCCATTTCCAAAGAGAAACGATTCCCCAAGCGCCGAGAACTGCGATAGCTGGTGTAGCGTTAAACATGAATCGAGCCGCTGTCCAAGCCATGAAAGAGGCTGCAAGAATCCATATTCCGAATACGAGTTTGGTTTGCTTACGTTCGCGAATAGCAGACCAAAGACAAAGAACACCCATAATGAGTGAAAGAACAAAAGTAATCGGTCCAAATTGAGCAAAGAGTTGCCCACGGTTTGGTGCGTTTGCTTCAGCAACTGTTCCGAAAATCTTGGTCTTTGTGAAATATCCGCTACCGGTAAACAAGACATCCCAGGCATTGGAAATATTTGCCTGCTTGAGAAGCCACAATGCCAAGAAGAAGACGGCACCTGCTCCCGCAAGAACACCTAGAATAAGCAACCAAGGCTTATCTCGGAATCCTGTTGTTACAAAGCTAATTGCAAGAGTAAACACGATGATGAAGATAAACGGTTGTAGACCTGTGCCATCGAGGACAAGATTGATTTGCGGGTGTGCATAGAATGGAATTGCCATCAATAGGTTGACGCAAAGCATTGTTAAGAACAGAACATTGAGTGTTGTTGAGTCACGGCGACGGAACATGTTCAATGCAACTTGTGCTGCATATGCGAGGAATAGAATCGACGGCCCTACTACGAAACCTTTCCAACCGAGAGAAACTATTCCAAAACTTACACCTGCTAAAACTGCAGCAGCAAATGCGGCTTTACGCTGTTCGACAACTGCTGAAATTCCAGCAATAAAGGCAGTTGGAGTCGCAGATGATGTTCGAACCAAGCGTTCTGTTCCAGCGTACTTTACAGCACGTAACCAAAACATAAATCCAAGCGTAATGAATAGCA
Organism: Methanobacteriota archaeon; assembly: GCA_018662825.1. Taxonomy (GTDB): domain Archaea; phylum Thermoplasmatota; class Poseidoniia; order Poseidoniales; family Poseidoniaceae; genus MGIIa-L1. Next base: position 9,538 of record JABJFI010000049.1, read on the forward strand.
TGATGAAAGCATCGTGGTCAGCAAGAGCCCATGTTGTGTGGCTTACGTGTGCAGGCATGAAGGCAATAAGCCATGCAGCAATAACTGATGCTTTTTGCCCAATATGCTCGCGTGCAATGATTGCAACTGGGAATATGGTCAGTGAACCATAGATTGCAGGAAGGGAAAGAATAGCCCACCAAACTGCATCGCCGTTTTCAAAGAACGGTTCCAATAGCATTGCAAAGACTGCAATCGACCAAGTGAAAATCGGAGGTCGTGGGTTGATTCCACCAACCGGATAGAAACGGTCAGCGTCGATAATCATGTGTGCATTGTTCGCAAGAATATAATCTACGACTCGCTTCATGTACCATGGGTCAGAACCACCTGTCATGTCCCAATTTCCGGTCCCGTATGCATTCATTGACGGCACAACGTACCATTGAGTGCGGATTACTAAACCAAAGAAGAAGGCGAGGCCAATCATGACACTGGCCCAATTTTGGCTCCAGAATAATCGAGCACCCGAATACTCGTGATCTTCACGGTTAACCCATCCGCCCCAAGTTTCATGGGTCGATATTGAGTAAATTGCCACTCCAATGAAGAATGTTGCACCAAGCCAGATCAAACTGCCCCAGTTGCCGTTCAGCATGTCAATTGAGAACATTCCTACATCATACCATGATGAGACAAGGTACAACGACCACATTGAACCAAGGGTCATTGCTCGAGTATGCCAGCGTTCCGCGAACATTCCAGCAACAATCATTGCAACCATTCCGGTAAAGAATGCTTGCCAATAGCCAAAGTGGCCATGATAGCCTTCAACGGTATTGATTCCAAGTTTGTCGGCAACAGAGACGCTGTCAAAGTGCCAAAGACTTGCAATATGTGCTAAAGCCCAAACTGCAAGAGCAACTTGCAAAGGTAGATTTTTTTTGTTGATAAATGAAGAGTTATCATCATTCAAGAAACTAAACCATCCGTCCTCAGCAATAGGAGTTAACTGGCCTCTGGTAATAGTAGCAGATAGTGCACCTAAAAGTGTAAACACAGTCAGATACGAGAAGAATTGGTAACCAACTGCTTGATATTTCAAATTCAAGGTCGAGACATAACTCACTTGTTCGCCATCTCCAGCCATGTTGTAAATCTCAGGGAGAGTTGTTAATGCGTCTCCAGCCATAATGATTCCAAGATTGATTCCAACGGCCATGAACATGAAAATTGATGCAATTTCGTGTCGACCACGACTAGTCATGAAATGGACGCCAAAGGTGACCATTGCAAACAGGAGAGCGGTAAAGGCTCCATATCCCTGCATGTAGATGACTTCCGCACCGATAAGAGCAACAGCCAGCATTGAGAGGGAGATTGTGGCCTTGGAAAACGAAACAGAGTCAGATTGTTTTAGCATTGATGGGACAAGTCCCATGATGCTTGCGGCGATGATAAAAATCATCGGCGTCATATTGTCTACAGTGAGCTCGAAGTTTACTCCGACGAGCTTGATGGCTGCGATTGCTAGCAGGACTGCTAAGGGGGCGATAAGCCATCCTAGCGGTGCTGCTGGCGCAGTGCTTTTTGTGCCAGTATTTTGTTCCATTTTTTTTCCCTCAAAGGTGTTTGCGCGACAGCAGCAAGGCTGAGGCGTCTTCGCCACTTGAGAGCCTCTTTTAATGATGACTATGCAAGAACAACATATGAACGCAACGCTGTGGCTCGTTTTCCAGCCGTTTTCATATCCTCTATTTTAGCCATATTTTGAAACAAAAAAGGGACTCAAAGTGCTCTAAATGCAATGTCTTTTCGATAGTGTGAACCATCCAATTCAATTGATTCAATCAGTTCATAAGCCAATCTCACAGATTCCTCAAGACTCGGTCCTGATGCACTACAAGAAAGAACGCGCCCCCCTGTCGAAATTAGATTGCCATTAGAATCAAAACCTGTACCGGCGTGATTTACCCAAGCAGTAGTTTCTGCTGATTGGATGAACTCTTGGGTCACACCGTGAATCAAACGACCTTTCACAGGAGATTCAGGATAACCTTCTGCGGCGAGAACCACAGTTGCAGCAAAGAAGTCATGGAACTCGACTTGTAGTTCTGCCAAACGGTCATTCGATGCAGCCTCTAGTAATTCGAAAACATCTGTTTTGATTAGGGGAAGGGTGATTTGACATTCAGGGTCCCCAAACCGTACATTGAATTCAACAACATTTGGCTCACCGGATTTAGGAATCATTAGTCCCACATAGAGGACTCCACGGTATGGAGTTCCTGTTGAAAGAAGATAATTGTGCATTGGTTTTATGATTGTATCAATGGTCTTTTGTCGAACGGTATCAGTCACTACTGGTGCGGGACAATATGCACCCATTCCACCGGTATTTGGCCCTTTGTCGCCATCATAGGCACGTTTGTGGTCTTGACTTGCAGGTAAGCAAACAAACCCTGAGCCATCCATAATCACTAGCATACTTGCTTCTTCCCCTGGGAGAAAATCTTCAAGCAATACTTGTCCATCACTTTGTATCGAATGTTGAATAAACGCGCGCGCTTCATTACGGTCTTGTGTCACAACAACACCTTTTCCGCCAGCTAAGACATCTCGCTTGACGACCCATGGGTTTCCAGCGAAATCATCCAATGCAGCCTCGATATCACTGCCATCAGAAAGAACATGAAATGCTGCGGTGGGTACATTTGCGTCCCTCATTACTTGTTTCGCGTGGAGTTTTGAGCCTTCTAGATTCGCCAATTTAGCAATAGGGCCAAAACATGGTATTCCAATTGATTCCAAGCAATCGGCCAAAGCGGCACACAAAGGTGCCTCTGGGCCAGCAACAACCAAATCTGCATCCAAAATACTTGCGAGATGTATCAGTCCATCGATGTCGGTCGCAGCAACTGGATGATTGGTAGCCAAAAAAGAGGTTCCTGCATTTCCTGGCGCACAATGAAGTTCTCTAACATGGCTAGACTGTTTCAATTCCATGCAAAGAGCATGCTCACGTCCACCTCCGCCGACAACGAGGACAACTTTGTCTGCCATGGTCGGCTTCGGTCGCCGCCATCCCATAATCCCATCGCGTCCATATTCTGACAGTTCGCCGGCTGACATCGTTTTAGAGGGGATGCTTCAAAGACCGTCCCTCTAGCCACGATGTGAAGGTGTGAGCCTTTGGTGATGAAAATGAACTTTATTGGACTCTGTGTGCTGACATTGTGGCTTTATCTGCCTGGATTTTTGGCAAACACTTTCGCAATGATGTGGGGTAAATGGTTGCCCAAGATTGGATATGGGCCTTGGCCGATTGATGGTGGTCGAACACTTAACGACGGAAATCGGATTCTTGGCGATGGAAAAACATGGAACGGGCTTATCGGGGGCTCATTGACCTCCGGGCTCCTCTGTATGCTGATTGTGACCTCTTTGGGAGAGGTCCCTGCCACCGATGCTATCATCGGGGAAAATGGTGTATTTGCACATCCATTACAAGGAGCAGAAGGTGCCTGGTTCTCAATTGGAGGGAACATGTTGACCGCATTTATTCTCGGTTCATTCCTCGGATTCTTTTGCCTAGTTGGCGACAGCACGGGTTCTTTTGTTAAGCGTCGCCGAGGACTCAAACGAGAAGGTGATGTTTCTTCAAAGGCACCTCTGCTCGACACTCTACCTTTTGCCATCATGGTATTCTTGGCTGGGCAACTATTTCTGGGAACTTCCGTGTTAGCAGATGCTGAATTAAGGATGCCAATGCTAGCATTGGTTGCATTTACACCGGTATTACATCGCTCATTCAACCTAATGGGCTACAAAATTGGCTGGAAAGATGTCCCCTACTAGTCCGGAGAGAAGCCTATAATGTGGTTTTGCTCTACGGGTAGATATGCGAACCGCTGTATCCCTTGCCATCCTCTTGCTCGTAACCTCTCTGAGTACTCTTACTGGCGTTTATGCCGATGTTCCAAGTGATGGCTCTACAGTCCGAATAAGTGCTGATGAAACATGGAGTGGTTACAACTCCATGGATGGGAACGTAATTGTCGAAAATGGTTCGACTTTAACAATTGAAGGAGAGGTTTTAGTTGCTACAAATTACTCAATGACCATTGAAGAAGGTGCAACTCTCATCTTGACTGGTTCTTTACTTGGAGACGATTTGGATTCTGAACTCAATGTCCTAAACAACACTCAATTGGATCTAAATTTCGGAGATTTGGCTAATTCCGGACAACTTAGGATTAACTTTGCTCAAACAATCCCAGCATCTGCAATGTTCAACATCACAGTCGGCGAAGAAACAGTCGATGCTGCCGGACAAGACCATATTTTCATCGATGTTTCACTGAATGGTACAGATTTAGTTGTAGATTTCGATATCTACTACGCTTTCGGAATACAGATTGTTTCAATTCAAGCACTCCATTCAGGGAGTGGTGATTCACCAATACTTCTTGCGAACCAAATCAACCAGACCAATGGTAGTTTGATCTGGAAAAGTGCATCATTTCAACTAGACGTTCATGGAACTATGCTCTTTGATGGTGCAACCCTTTACGGCGCTGATGTAAACTGTTCTGGTGTGTGTGATATACAATCAAGTAGTTTGGTTGGAAGCGCCCCCATTAATGTAAATGATGGGTCAAGTATCATTGTCAACTCCAGTTCGATTCTCGGCAGTCGTACCGATGAGGACATAGTTGTTCACGACCTTGCACAAATAACCTACACCAATAACCAAGGGACTGGTGGCTTTACCGATGGTTGGATTCGTTTGCTGTCTCAACGACAAATTCAAACAAATGCCCCAAACATTACCGTGCACCAGACTGGAATTGGATACGGAAGTACGACCCTTGATGACATCACTGATTCGAATGGCTTAATCGATATCGGTGGAAGTGAATGGAAGCGAATTGTGGAATGGGTTGATGGAAACGGCATATACCATTCTGAAGGGGGAGAATTGACACTCACGCTCAGCACGGGCTGGGGTGACTTCTCCACAACTGTTTCGGCCCCACACACACCAACTGCTACTATCAACGTGCCATTGCCTTACATCGAAGTCGTCTCGATTGATGCTGAAGATACCACCGCTGAAGTCAACAAAAAAATTGGCGCAATGGTTACGGTTAGAAACACGGGTGATGCTAATGCTACAGTCAACATCTGGTGCTATGTCGGTGATAACCTCACAGAAACTACAGCTCTTACAACTACTCTAGCACCAGCGGAAGAAAAAGACTTGCCTGTTTCTTGGTGGGCCAACACAGACGGTGCGCAAATTCTCAACTGTCGAGCACTTATTCCAACAATCCTACAATCCATTGCGGAGGATGTAACCAATGTCGAAGGAGGCAACTCCCAAGAAGTGGGTTGGTATATCGGAGAGGAAACAGAAGATCAACCGTTCATTGTCTATGGAATACTTGTTGTGGTCATTCTCATTGGAACTTCATTGTTTGCCCGTAGGGCCGGAGAGAACCTCTCATCAAGAGAAGTCAAGGAATACATCGAAGAAGAAGACGACGATTGACCTAACTAGGGAGTGCAGGTTTCCATTGCAGCGCTTGACTCATCATTATCAAAGTTCAGTTCCCAAGCATTATCACTGACTGTCACGCCATTTCCTGGTGAGACATCATTCATGGTTGAATAGAACTCATTAGTGACAATGATTTGGAAATTATAACATCCATCATCTTCGAAAAATTCATCTCTTTCAATGAATTCATACACCCCATTTTCGTCCATTGTATTACCTGGCATGGCTAACCAACCGCTTGTACTACCAAAGTTGGCTAAATCATTTGACTCAGGAGTCCATGTTGCAGAAAGTCCATCGACGTCTATAATTGCAGATTCATACGTTTGCGTGCCATCTTGGAGAATCTTCATTTGAATTGTATAATCCGATGAAATCGGTAAACGTTTTTCGGATGTGCTTACCATGTCGTGACTGCCTCCATCACTTGCTTCAGCAGAACTGGAAAACATTCCAATCAACGCCTGAACGGTGACGCCGATGACAAGTTGGTCGCC
>JABJFI010000123.1 GCA_018662825.1 Methanobacteriota archaeon
AAAGATGCAGGGGACACAGAGGTTGTAGAAAAAGAGAATTTCTGGGATACAGTTTGATAATCAAGCCATTAATTTGCTGATGTCGATGATGGGTGAAACTTTGGTATCGATTTCAGCAAGCATTTTCTGGAACAATTGTTCGGATTTCGCTTCAACTCTCATCACAAGGACAGCCTCAGTATTTGACTTTCGAGCCAAATACCAACCACAATATTCTCCATCGAAATTAAATCGAACTCTAACACCATCAACAGTCGAAGACTCACGATCACTGAATGCCTCGGTAATGGCTGCAACAACAGGTAATTTGTCGGCTTCTTGACATGGAATCTTCACTTCTCCAGTTGTTGGTAGGCTTGGGGCCAATCGGTCCAATTCACTTGAGAACGAAGGACCACCTTCGGCCGGACTGGCTCGACGACTCCACACTTCAATCAAGCGTGCAGCGTTATACAATGAGCAATCAAAACCATACCAACCACGGTCGGCCAAAAAGATATGACCGCTCATTTCAGCAGCCATTTTGCATTCAGGCATTTGTGCTAAAACACGTTTCATGAATGAATGTCCAGTTCGCGCCATATGTGGCACTCCACCAGCATTGAGAATTGCAGTTTCAACATTCATTGAACATTTGACATCATAGATAATGGTCTTTGCTTCATCACTGGCAGTAGACTCGATGTTGGCAAGAATATCTTCTCCCATCAAAGCAATCAATCGGTCAGGATAGATGAATCGGCCAGCCTCATCAACAGCACCTAGACGGTCTCCGTCACCATCAGCACCAAGACCAAATTCACAGGCGTTTTCAACCACTGCAGCGCCTAAGTCAACCATGTTCTTTGGACGTGTCGGGTCAGCCCCATGATTCGGCTCATCTGCATCCCAATCGCAGTACAGGTCGATGTGTTCACAACCCATTCGGTCAAGTAAAGCAGTCATAGCTGGGCCAGGAACAGCGTTTCCACAATCAACAGCGACCTTGACAGGTCGAGAAAGCGGTCCAGTTGAGGCAACGATGGCATCGAGGTAGGTATCCAAGTGAGGCGTATCAACGATTTCTCCACTTCCTTCTCTGAAGTCCCCCTCAAGGAAGACATCTTTCAATTCTTGAATCTCTTCACCAGCCAGTGGTAATGTTCCTCTGCACATTTTGAAACCGTTATGAGTAGGCATAGCCAAGTGACTTGCCGTAACCATGACGCCACCATCTATTGGCAAAGTCCAACAAGCATGGTAGACACAACCCGTTGATACAATACCCAAATCAGAGACTATGACGCCTCCATCCACTAAACCACGCATTAGTTCATTGGCGAGTGCTGGCGAAGAATGTCGGATATCCCTGCCAACTGCAAAAGTCTTGCAATTAAGGTATGTCGCCATTGCGCGACCAAGTCGATAAGCGAATACCGGAGTTAATTCACCGCTTCCATCACCATTGGCTAGCCCGCGTATATCGTAGGCTTTGAAACATTGAACAGGCCACTCGTCCATGCAAATGCCACTAGGCTGTCCCTTTCAAGGATAGCGACGAAAAGAGTTCTTAGCAAGCCCTTGTAAACATCAACATTGAACTCAAGAGTTTATGCACTAACTCTTGGAATTAATGAAAACACTGCACACACAATGGCACAGCCCAACTACGTGATTGAATGCACTTGACCTCATCAAAAGTAAGCGCCGACGAGGCTTACAGTCACAAGGATTGGGAGCACGATCATCGGAAGTTTCGGGATTGCCTCGGTGTAACCTCGAAGGTTTGCTGCAACGATTGTGATACAGAATAGGGCTAATCCAACAGCGCTTGCAGTCAGTAGAGCTGCCATCGAACTGGCATCATCCATTGTAAAACTGCAGATTAAATTGATGGCCGAAATAGCGAGCACGCCCCCTCCAATGGCCATACGCATTGCATTCATTTCACCGAGGGCGCTTTCATGCGCCTCTTTGCCGAAAATATCCTCATTGAATCCCTTCGGGTCGATGTTCATTTTCATTCCAATGAGCAGACATACTGCTCCTACAATTTGCATGGCTATTGCTTCATCCATGAATCGTTGATTCTGAATCAGCATATAGTGACTGTTGTTGTCGTATCGATGAATCATTCATTTCCAAGAAATTTCAATGCTATTCGTAAGCATTGTTGTGCTGTATTTCAATGGGTAGGGACGAACACGGCTACAAGAGGGGCCCTTTGCTATACTGGCATATTTTGAAATTTTTTCGATTCGGTTATCGGAACCACTTATATCGTACCACCTCTAGGTTGATTTATGGAAGATATCAAAGAAATCATTGCAAGAGGCCGAGAGGATATTCATGAAAGGTGCAAGAAAAAT
>JABJFI010000017.1 GCA_018662825.1 Methanobacteriota archaeon
AATAAGCGTATATCGGCCAGACATACCAAGATGTGAAAGAAATACAAGACCATCGGCGGTATCAATCAGGAGATATTTTGCTCGCCGACGAACTTGGGTGATAGTTTGACCAGTAAGGCGTTGAACCATATTTTCAGGAAAGGGAAATCGAAGGCCTGTTCTACGAAGAATCACTTCGGTAACCTTTCTGCCAACCCAAGCCTGTTCCAAACCTTCTCGGACAGTTTCTACCTCAGGCAGTTCTGGCATTGAATCACTCCATTTTGCGTACGGCAAAAAGTACGTGATTATCCTCAAAACCAGCCAGCGATATTCGTTCCTCAACTTCAAAACCAGAAGTATTGAGTTGGTGCTCTACCTTCTCAAAAAGTGCTTCTTCTCCCTCTCCAGTCCATCGTTCACTGGCTGCTTTGAGGGAAAGTAAACCCGTGCCATCACGGTTTAGGAAACGCTTGCATGCTCCGATGAAGATATCCACTTGACCGGCTTGTGCCACGTCTTGGAATAACCAATCAACTTTGCGAGGAAGGAGCACTCCCCAAGCGGCGTGTTTTCTTGCATCGCCCAAAACAGGAACTAAGCCAGGTCGGCTTTTTGCCATATGAGTTAACTCTCGTAAACATCGTGGAGCAAGGTCGACTGCGACTAAACGACCTCCTAAATCGTTCGCTTGGCCGCACAAATGGTCATGCAAGTGACTGATTGAAGTTCCATGACCGGCTCCGAGATAAAGTACCGTTGTTCCTTCGACTGGCAGAAGCCAGGAAGGGTCTCGGCGAGTACGCATTATTGCAGCACCAAGCTTTGAACGTGATGGGTCCCATCGACGAAACTCGGTTCCTGAAAAAGACCGGAGCGATTCGCCATAAACTGCTTTTTTGGGAACTGCATTCATTGTCCACAATGCACGACCGGCTTTCATTACTGCCCATGAGAGCATCGTAGAGCGTCGACGATTGTTGTGTTTTGCCATAACCAAACCTCAGTTTCGGCGTGGAGGAGGAGAAGGATGTGCTTGGCGTATTTCCTCAACTTTTTGCTCAAGTTCTCGCATTTCTTCTTCACCCCAAGGTTCACCTTCAAAGGCATCAATCTTAGCAGCAATGCTTGCTTTGGCTGCAACTGTTCGAGAGATTTTACCACGGACCCAACGCGGTGAGCGTGAAATCCAAGGATGCATGAATATATGACCGTGCTTTGGTGGTGGAGCACCAGTTTTTAGATGATTGAAAAACGCTTTTTCAGCGCCGAGAACTTGTACGGTTCCCGCAGGTAATCGGGCTAGACGCATGCGCCCATGTGCTTCAACAGAAAGTCGAGCAGCAAGTAATGGCCCCAAAAGAGCGGAAAGTGAAGGAAGATGCTGTAGGGATAAGTGGCGAATGCCATTTTCTAACCGATCTAATTGTCCGCGGAATACAGCAACACTCTGACCCCATTCTTTGAGGGCTTTCCATTCAGGCTTATCCGGCCCAACCGGTGGGAGAGAAACACCAAGCGTTTTCGAAAGGTGCTCCAAGGACTCCGCTTCACCAACTGTTTTTCCAAGACTAGAGCGGTCTTGGCCAAAGCGTGCTTCGGGTAAAAATAAACCAACCCATTCAACTAAACGCGCTTCCATAGTAATGAAAGTGCTTCGCATTTCATCGCTCGCACGCATCAAATGTTCAAGGCGTCGGTCTGGGTCTCCTGCTGCTTGAGCCACACCACGTGTTGCCATTGCAATGGCTGCTTCATCTGCGGCTTGCTGAGCCTCATCATCAGGCAAAGGCCAATCAGCGTCAGGTAAATCGGGCTCACCATGGACTCGAGGTTTTGCATCTGGGAAGCGTTCCAACAATACCATTGCTTCAGGTGTGAGACCGCCTTCCGCAATGCATTCAAGGCGTGAAACTATGGAACGTTGGTCATGGAAACCGCCCCATTGCTCATCGTCGAGTATTGAACCATTGGCATCAGCAATCGCTGCCGCACGCCAATCATACCAGAGCCACATGGCTCTCCGATTAGGCGCTCCGTCTTCACCCTTCCCTCCAAAATGCATTACATGAGATGTCAAAATCATGCATTTTTTCCAAAAATTAGCAATAAATATAGCCGACAAGGCTAAGTATCGCTTCCTTGACCTGTTACTATGTTTTGCCCCGAATGTGGAACGCTTTCATTCCCTAACCCTAAAGGTGAGATTGCTTGTACCAACTACAAATGTGGATATAATGGTCCAGCAAATATTGTAATCAAGGGGACAGATGGCAAGGATGTAGACCTTTCTCAAGCCACGTCAAGCACTGAAACAAAAACCCGTGTTTATGATGTCATTAAGGATTCAGATAAGCGGCATGGTGTTCTAACAACAGGCACTTACATGTGCCCTAAGTGTGATGATATCGAGGTGTTCTCTTATCTTGAACAAACCCGTTCATCTGATGAACCAGAAACACGTATGCTCACATGCAAGAATTGTGGCCATGGATGGCGAGAATACTAAGAAAGTAATTCTCTATGAGATGGATTCATCTCAATATTCGTTTTCTACTCGAGGTGCCAAGAAATATTGGATTTCTGCCGCACCATCATGGAAACTAAACGACATCGATAGAGGGTAATTTTCACCAAAGCCGAGGTTAACCGATTGAAGTCCTCCAAATATCTTGGATAATGGAACTAGATAGGTCAAGGAATATTGGCTACGAGCAGGGCCATCGCATTCGATATTCTGTAATTCATCTTTGGCGAATGCAACTGTAACGGAGTCGGTTGAGCCTTGAACATGAACTGTGAATGAATTTTCATCAATGCTGAAATTAACTAAATCGCCAACTTGACGTGCAGCCTTCAAAGCTTGAGTGAAATCGGCACCTGAAATGGTCACCTTGCATGGAAGTTTGAGTTCAGGAAGTGTCGGTGGCGTCAAAGTTGAATTGTCGAGTGGTCGAATGTTTCGGTCGATTTTACCCAAGTTAACAGTCAAAACGCCTGTTTCATCACCATAGGCCATTTCGATCATATCTGTTGGCCCACCGAGACTGACTAATTCCTTGATTTTGCGCAACTCAAGTCCCAACTGCGTTGGGTCGAGTTCCCAGGTGTCGAAAGCCGCTGAATCGATGTTCATTTGAATCATAGCAACATGTGATGGGTCAACGACACGGACTTCTAATCCATTCTCGTTAAAATCAAACCTTGCGTCTTCAACTACTACACCTAACGTTTCAATAATCTTGCTCATCAAGTCCTGTCGGGCCGTGACGTTCAACATGAGATACACCCCTCTCCAATTGCACTTCACTTTCGACGGCTTATGAACTTAACATCGTAGGAGCGTAAAATGAGGGGCGTCGGGCGCGGTATTTTGGAAAAAATGCGTTTTCCGCGCATGGAGTGTTGCGAGAGATATATTGAAAGACTCTCGTCAATTACTCCTATTCATGCAAATGATTCGTTCAATGAACATTGTTATTCTTGCCTGCCTACTAATTCTTACTGGTTGTTTCGGTGTAGCCGATGATGCTGTAAGTCCACCTGCAGAGGGTCAAGATTCGACATCAACAACTGTAAATATAAACCATTCACCAAATATTGATGCCTATTTCAACAGTATGTTTGGAATTGATGAAAATCTTGTATTCGATGCTCAAAATTCAACTTATTCAACGGTTGGAGCCAACGTATCAATGTATCATTCTGCCATAGACATAGATGGTGAATCAATGACAATGGGGTGGGATACCGACCTTGATGGAATCATTGACATCAATGTATCCGGACAAAGTGGGTTTACAATGCTGTATCTTCCACTCTCAGCATGGCATTATGTGCCTGGAACAATCGGTGAATTTACCTCTACATTAGCCTTTATTGCTATTGATGTTAATGGTGCAGGAGAATCTCAACTGGTCCATATCAATGCTCCTCAATTCATATCATCATATCAATATTCAACCTACGCCATCACTGCTGATGGAAACACTTCAGGCGATGGACCAACGACCGCAACTGATGATAGCCTTGTCATGATGACCATGATTCAAGGAAGCGACCTAAACTGGGCAGCAGTATCTGTGAAGATTTCCATCAATGATGGCGCTCCACTAACCTGTCCTAAGGACAGTGGCGAAAATGCACAATGCATTTTCGTTGAATACGGGACAAACACATCGGACCAAGTTTGGTCTGTTGGTGACGGTTTCATCATCTACGAAGCTGGACAAAACCTTTGTGACGATACTGCAACATGCAACATCGAAATCACAATTACAAACATCCAAGCAGGAGAAGTTATCGATACTTCGTCAGCAACAGCTGCTTGATTTGGGAATCGAACCTCCCTCGCCTTGATATGGGCGGCCTCTTTCCCACAATCATGAGCGAAGCATTCGGCTCCGTGTCTCCACTGCTCAAAGAAGATGGTGAAGCGTTCAAAATCGCAATATTAATTCCGACCATTAACAATGCAGATGAACTCGACATCGTACTTGAGAGACTCTCAAAACAAACCTATTCTCACTTTGAAGTGGTAATCTCTGATTCTAAATCAAAGGACCATACCAAAGAAGTCTGTGACAAATACGGAGCAACATGGATAGAAGATCCATCGCGTAATCGAGCAGATGCTTGCAACTATGCTCTTCGCCAAATGGACCATGATTTGGTACTGTTCACTGATGATGATACAATCCCTCCACTCGATTGGGTTGAGAAATTAGTCCGATGGTTCGACAATCCAGAAGTCGGCGCAGTAGGTGGACCAAACTTCGCACCAGATGAAGACCCATTTGGAGCAAAATGTGCTGATGTTGCATTCTGTACCAAATTCATGACTGCTGGAACCCGATATGGCGCACAGCCCAAAGGAGATTTGGTTCCCATCACACATAACCCTGGAGTCAATTGCGCCCATCGAATGGCAAACCTTCGTGAAGTGGATTTCTTTGAACCAGGATGTATCGGTGCTGAAGATGTTGTATTAGACGCAAAAATTCAACGCGCTGGACACAAATTATTCATCGACCCTTCAAACGTTATGCCTCACCGACGACGACGCCCGTTTAGACCATACATGAAGCAAATGCGAAACTATGGTTACACTCGAATGGTTGCCAACAAACGATGGCCCGAAATTTCTGAGTGGTCTCATACGGCCATCGGTTTCTTCCCATTGCTTGTGGTCGCGGCTTTGGCGGGAATGCTGTATGGTGCATTGACTGGCGGGGCAGAAGCAGAACTTTGGTTCACTATTTCTGGTGAATGGAATTTATCTCGAATATTATTCCACATCCCCCTTGGATTAATTTGCCTATACATCGGCATCAGCTGGCTTGGTGCTGCAATTGGAACATCTCCTCATCGTTCGATTGGAACTGTGTTCTTGGCACCGCTCTTTGTTTTCCTTGCACAATGGGCTTATGGCCAAGGAGTCATCAAAGCATGGAGAGAGATTCGCCGTACAGGTGGCAAGGCTGGCGAAGGTGCACAAATCGATGACCGTATTCGCACGGCATGAACACCGACCCTCTCAAAAGCGCTCATTCGCCCTTGAAATAAAGGGGAAGCCCTTTGATTGATTGTTGTAAAGTCGCCGTATGGCCGGTCGCCTTCAACAACGATTGGCAGAATTAGATACTCCTGATGACATGACGGATGAAGAAGAGATTTGGTCACTTGTTCGTTTGAGCCTAGTCATACTTCGGATTATTCTTTTTGTCGCAATTATTGCTGTTTCCGAACTGATGGAGAATTATACAATATACGATATTTCCATGGCATTATGGGCACTAATCATAGGAATTCCTTTGTTCATTCTAATCTCAGGAGGCATCATCTTAGGCGACAGAATCGTTAAGAAAAAAGAGGCGGGAATTGTTGAGAAAACGTTACTCCGTCCTATTCGAGAACGGCTTTAATCTTCATCTTCAGAGGCTGAAAGGCCCGCCATGTCACCGGTTTGAATGGTCCATTGACTGGCGTAAACACCTTCTGCAGCAACCAATTCATCATGTCGGCCACGTTCAACAACTGCTCCATCAACCATTGAAACGATTTCGTTGGCATTGCGAATTGTGCTCAAACGGTGAGCAACTGCAATAGTCGCTCTGTCACTTCCACTGGCGAGAAGATTCTCTTGTATCCTACGTTCTGTTTCTGCGTCAAGCGCACTTGATGCTTCATCGAGAATTAACAAACTCGGTTGTTTGAGTAATGCACGTGCAAGCGAGACTCGTGCTCGTTGACCACCACTGAGTTTTGCCCCACGGTCACCAACCATTGTATCAATTCCATTCTCCAAGTCTCCGACAAAGTCCCACGCACCCCCAAGTCGAAGGGCGGTTTCTAAATCATCATCAGATGCGTCTTGGTTATAGATGACATTGTCTTTTAATGAACCATAAAACAGGAATGGTTCTTGACTTACAAAACCGATTTTATCTCTTACTGAATCAAGGGTGTAAGTGCTGATTGGCTTTCCGTTAATGAGAACAGTTCCGCTGTCAGGAAGGTAATAACGCATGAGGAGTTTGAGAATTGTGGTTTTTCCTGCGCCTGTGTGCCCCATAATCCCGATAAAGTCACCACCATTTGCGGTGAAGGAGATTCCACTCAAAACTTTCACCGTCGTGTTAGGGTATGTGAAATGAACATCTCGGAATTCAACAGATTTAATCGGTTCATTCAATTCCACAGCATCTTCAAGGTCGGTGATTTTTGGTTTCAAATCTACAACCGCAAAAACACGACTGGCAGCAGCCTCTCCACGTTGCAACTGATTGACCAATAAACCAAAAATAAACATCGGCATGGTCATTCGAGTGCTGATTAAGAGGAAGGTTACCAATTCACCGGTACTAATTTCTCCTTGTTTTGCGAGGAAACCACCTGCTGTTACCAGAAGTCCAAAAGCAATTCCTGCAACGACATAAATCATCGGAACAAAGCGATTTCTGTCTTTGCTTGCACTCATGGCTTGGTCACGGTATGAGCCGGATTCTCGGGCCACTCGATTGGTTTCCCAAGATTGAGCATTGTAAGCTTGAACGACAGATATGCCAGAAATAAGGTTCTCCAATACTGCATGAATATCACCGGTAGATTCGCGTTGTTTTCTGTATTTGCGTTGAACACTAGTGGTAAACCAATAGACGATTGGTACGATGAGCACGATTGGGCCAAACAGAATTCCTGCCAATTTCCAGGACATTGAAAGCAGAATAAAGAAAGCACCAGCAAAGGTGACGACTATTCTAATAATAGATGTCGATGAATCTGAAACGATGTCTTCAAGTTGATTCACATCGCTTGAAAGAACGGACATGATTTGACCTGTTTGTCGCATATCGTAGTACGAAGCCTCCATTGCGATGAGAGAACGTGTAGCATCCATTCGCATATCATGCTGGATTTTGTAACCCAATGTTTGCCATGAATATTCCGAGATACCTTGGAATAAAGCCAAACAAACGAACCCGAGGAACACAAGAGAGCCATATCCAATAGCAGGGTCACTGTTGATAGTGGTCACCATGTTTTGTATCCACATTGGACCAGACATGGAATCGGTCGTGAAGTAATCAACCGCAAAACCGATGGCGACTAGAGGCATCAAGTCAAAAAATCGTGCTGCCATGTTGGCAAAAATACCGCTCATGACTCTGCGAGGGTATTTTTTAGCATACGGTACGACGCGCCAAATCTGTTTCCCTAGCACTTGCGTATCCTCATTGAGTTGCTCTGGTTCAAGTGATTGAACCTTCGGACCCCGGTTACTTCGGCGCGACATGATTTCAGCGCAGAATCCGTGCCTCTTGAACCCTCTCGATGATAGAGTTCAAAGTGTCGAACAAACAAATCATTCATGTGGGTGCCGCGACTGTCTAGGCCTATGACGCAATCCCGCAGTATACGAGCCATCGCTTTTTCAGCCCTAATGTTGATTCAAGTTCTCGCCCCAATTGTCTATGCAGCACCCTCTTCTGGGCCCGATATTGCCATAGATACGGATATAGATTTAGATTTGTTTTCTTCTGTTGGGCTTTCTCCGTCAGAAGAAATTGCAAATGGCTGGTTTGATTCTGAATTAGGCGCTGGTGAACTCAACCTTTTGCATAGAAACGCTGGCGTAGTAGCACTCGAAGAATGGAGTGAATGGACGGGTCAAACTTCAAAATTGAGTGGATGGTATGTCCTTACTCATGAATATCCAGTTCCTACCGAATGGTTCTACGAACTGGATGAAGCAGGCATTGATTGCTTCTCTTTTCTTCCACCAAATGGATTTCATTGTCAACTCCAAGGAAATACAATTGAAACTTTGGCAAAACTTGATGTCGAAGGAATCGTTCAATTGGATCGCTCAGATAAATTGAGAAATAATCTTCTTGAAGCAATAACAGGTGCTCAGGATTATAGTGCTTTTTCATATTCTGCTGAAGGGAAAGCCATCGTTGATTTGGTTCTTTCAGGAGATGAATTGCCCGAAGGCATACATCGGCGCAATGACATCTTTTTGGACTCATCAAATGGAAGATTCGCCACCGTACTTGCTGAAACAAGTGGAATTGTTTGGCTGGCTAATCAAGGTGGAATCGAATTCATCGATTTGAATTATATCCCTCGGCTTAGCAATTCAGTTGCCGCTACGATTGTCAATGCTGATGATGTTAAAGATTCAACTAAAATGGGGAATGCTAACTCGGGTTGGAACGGTTTAGATGGTAGTGGAATTGTCTTAACGGTTGGAGATACCGGATTAGATAATGGAGTAAACAACACCAATATGCATCCCGATTTTAAAGATCATATCAAGGGAATTCTTTCTCTGCCAAGACCTTCATCACAGTGCGCATGGTCTGCTGGCTCCCCGGGTTCATGTGATGATGGAGCTGATGATGACCACGGCCATGGAACACACGTTGCTGGTTCTGCCGTTGGAGATGGCACCGACAGCAGTGGTGCCCATGCTGGTATTGCTCCAGAAGCACAATTACTCTTCCATGCCATTGAACAAAGTGGTACTTTAGGTGGAATTCCAAATGACGTCGGTGATATGTTTGACTTGGCAGTTGCAAATGGAAGTCGAATTCATACAAATTCGTGGGGTTCATGCTACACTGATTCCATTGGCAATTGTATTGGCTGGGGAGTTTATTCATCTCGTTCGATGCAAATTGATACTTCGGCAAGAACGAATGATGAACTTGTGATTTTATTTGCAGCAGGTAATGATGGCTATGACTCCAATGGCGATAGCGATACTGAAGAAGACACAATTATCTTTGAAGCGGTTTCCAAAAATGTAATTACTATCGGAGCGAGTGAAAGTTTGCGAAGTGGCACAGGACTCTCATGGCCGCAATCCTATTCTGATAACTCGGAAGGAATGGTTGATTGGTCTGGCCGTGGCCCAGCGGATGATGGGCGAACAAAGCCAGATTTAGCAACGCCTGGCACGAATATTTACTCTACTCGCTCACGTTCAACGGGTAGTGGAAGCGGCAATTATGTTTACATGAGTGGAACTAGTATGGCAACACCTCTTGCTGCTGGCTCAACTGCTCTTTTGTTGGAACATATGATTGAAAACCGGAACCTTGCAGACCCAACTTCATCTCTCATAAAGGCCATTTTTGCTGCCTCTGCACACGATATGTTGGGTCAATATTCATCAGCAGTTATTGGCGCTGGGCGAGATGCTCCTAACAATCATGAAGGCAATGGACTGATTGATTTATGGTCTGCAATGAATGCATCTTATGTGCAAAAAGAGTCGGTTTCTACTGGTGATGAGCGCGGTTGGAGTTTTGCTGTTCCATTATCAGCACCAGATCTGAGGCTATCTCTTTCATACACAGACCCTGCGGCAAGTGTAGCCTCTTCGACCCAATTGGTAAATGACCTCGATATAGCGATTAAAGACCCTGCTGGAACGTGGACCAATCTTTCAGATGACCTCAACAATCTCCGTGTAGTTGACTTTGCAAACCCTGCTCAAGGTTCTTGGGAAGTGCATATTCTTGGTACATCAGTTCCAACAGGCCCGCAATTCTTTTCCTTAGCAATGAATGCTGAATATACTCTTGTCAATTTAACTCAAGATGCTGACCTCGATGGAACTGAAGACAGTATTGATGATTGTGCATTTACTTCTGGAACTTCTACGATTGACCGTCTGGGATGTGTTGATACCGATGGCGATGGATATTCTGACCCCACGAGCAATTGGAGTATCGCAAATGGTGCAGATGCTTTAATTTCCGAACCTACCCAATGGTTTGACCAAGATGGGGATGGCTATGGTGACAACACAGCAGGATTGAATCCTGACGGCTGCCCTACAGTTGTCGGAACATCAACGGCAGACAGATATGGATGTCTTGACCCTGATTTTGACACTTATTCATCACCTGATGGAGCATGGTTCGCATCCAATGGCGCCGACAGTTGTCCGAGTGTTCTAGGAACTTCAAGTGGTGACCGAAACGGTTGTCCCGATGATGATGGTGACACTTACAGCGACCCCGATTTAAGCGGTACCAATGGCCCAGTTTGGTTA
>JABJFI010000060.1 GCA_018662825.1 Methanobacteriota archaeon
CAATCAAGAGCATTTTTACTACAACAAGAATGCTTCATGTTTGCGACCCAACACTAAATAATACACTCAACAGTATATAAAGAAAGTAAAAAAACAGCGAAATTCGCATGAAAAACGGCATGATTCCACACCATTTTGAAGAATCTATCATTTCCGAGATGTTATTTCTGTAAAATTACCGAGAGGCTTCAAGAACAGTCGACAAGTGTAGTGGTGTTGAGGCGACACCGATGAAGGAGGAAAATGCAGTATCAATCACGCTTGAAGCGGTTGATGCTGGAGATAATCTTCCTCCATGGTTCATCGATGCTCTTGCCAACGGTGTTGCCGATGAACTTTTGATACTTCATCCGAACGAAGCAAGCCGAAACCAAACATTACTTCGTCTTGCCCAATCTAATTGTTCTGCAGATACAACACATCATTTGACGACGGCGAGATTGCTTCAACTACTCATACTAGATCTCGGCCTTCCACCGTTATTTGGGTCTGATGCTGGTTTTTTTACAGTGGTTCACGCCCACGTCAAACAGGCAGCTGAGAACGGTGAACTGCCGTTATTATTTTCTGCTATTGAAGGGCGAAAATGGTCTTCCTACCATACAGAAAGAATTCTTTCTTTACATCGAACGTTGCATCAATTGAACAACCCATGGTCTTGGGAAGGAGACCCAGGGGCAAAGGAATTCGATACACTTCTTTGTGAACTTGAACAACAATTAGGTGGTACCCATCCACACCATGCTTTTGCTCGAGTAATTGATGCGTTAAAATCGAGTTCTGAATGCCCATTTACTCTCAATGATGTTCGAGGCATTATCGTTCTTGATTCGGCGCCGGATTACTCAGAAATTGAACGCAGTTTCTTTGCTGAAATTTCTAAAAAGCGCCCGATCCACCAATTGAGTTCTGTTGGTTCTTTTCGTCTTGGATTCCATGGAGCCTACCTTTTTGATGCAGAATGGGATTATACAACATCAGAGAATTTACCCGACTGGGTGCCTCAGCATGAAGTATGGTCGCCACCAAATGAAATCCATTGGCAATCACGGCGTGGTAAACAGAGAAACACTTCACATCACAGGATAACGTTAGAACGAGGTGCCCATTCGATGGAGGCTGCAGTCGAATTGCTACGCTCCTATGGAATCAACGGTACAGGTGGCCGAGTACTCATAATTGATGGGGCTGCAGATGCAATGCAAGACCAGTGGCACTCGCGTCTTGAATCACTTGGCTATCATTGTGGGAATGAACAAAAAACACTTGAACAAATACCTGCTGTTGCGGGCTTGGCGCGTGCGATGAAACTTGGTAACGGCATGGACGCATGGTCTCTTCACCGCCTTCGTGGATTGTATGAATACCAAAGTTTACCGTTGGAAAATGGGGCAGTTGAAGAATTATCTCATCCGTCCGAACCATTATGGAAGCCTCGCCCACATTCCGACATTCTTGAAAACATAGCTCGTTCATTTCACGTAAGAGGGGGTCATGGCTCACTTTTGCGTTGGCTCGGGACACTTGCCCAAGCAACCCCACAACTTGGTGAAAACGTAGAACGGGCCCGTCAGGCTTTGGAAGAGACTCAGTGGTGGTTACATTGCATCGCCGAAATATGGGCACCATTACTGGACCAAGAAACACTTTCGAGACTCCCATCAAATCCAGTCGGGTGTTCGACTCAACGCCCCCTTCCTCTTCCATCTCGCCTAGATTCGGGAGTCGAATGGCTTGATAGAATGTACAGACATATCGATTGGAGTGAACTTTCTAACCGAACCGCAAAACACGATCGTTCGCTCGCAGGATTACAAATTATTCGGGAATCACATGAATCAACCAAAACTTTGCTTGAAAAAGCGGGGTATTCTATTCCAGAAACGGGGCAATCTTTCATCGAATACTTCGAACGCCTCCTTGCCCAAACCTCCTTGCCACGTTCCCGTTCCCGAGGAAAAGATATCCAAATACTTACACCAGAGCAAGCACATGGTGTTGAAGCTGATTTGATACTCCTAGTTGGCTTAGATGTGAACTCATGGTCGATGAAAACCTCCAAAGTTCCATGGCTAGATGCTCCAGCACAAATCCAACTCGGCCTCTATAATTCAGACCTTGCTATTAGACGAGGAAGGCATCATCTCCGCCACCTCTTGAATGCCGCACAAGAAGTCATTTTCTTTGATACGAGTGCAGAAGAAGGCGGCGGCCCAAGTGCACCTCTTTCAGAATGGTTAACCGAAACTCGACATGAAGGAACTTTGACTTCATTTCAATCCGCACCATCTTTCCTTTCTGACTCCGAACATCAAGAAGGACAACGCCATCGAGCATGGCATTGGACGATAGATGAGTATGGCGGCAGCTCAGTTTGGCTCACTCCGCGGCCTTTTACTATGACCATGATTGATAGGAAAACAATAGGGGAACGTGCAGGCCACCGGGGAAGAGATGAACGCCAACGTCTCGGTTTGGCATTACTCGAAGGAAGTACTCCTAATGGGACAGTTCTTTCTTCAACCGCCTTAGCAATGGCTCACGAGCTCCAGATTCAGACGGACCGCAGCCTTCGTCAACCGATGATGAAAGATTTAGAAAATGGTACATATTTTACGTGGAATAATCGAGAACACTTGGTAAGCGCTGATGACCTTGTACTCCAACCTTCGGCATCGCAAGTGAGCATTGGTTCAAGCCAGCAAAAACAGTGGCCTCATCTCGGTTTGAAACGCAATTCTAAATTCAAAGGACCAGCCATAGACCCTCGACCTCTCCCAGCATTAAACCTGAAAAGTTCCATTTTGAATGCAACTTTTGGTTTCAAATCAACCGGTACAACACGAAACACGTGGTCCCAAAGTCGCCTCCAGTCGTGGCTTAAATGCCCCCGGATGGCATGGATGGATAAGCAATTGAAAGCCGAACCTGAAGATGTACAAAGTGAAGATGTGGATTCACGGGCAAGAGGCACAATGATTCACGATGCCGAAGCGGCCATGTTGAATGCCCACGGAGTCATTACAGCGGCTGATGCGGTTGAGAATCCACTTCCATTACATCAAGGCCCAATGAAAAGTATCCCAGAACTTTGGGGCAGTGTGCTGTCATATCTTGGAACTGAAGTTCCTTGGTTAGCACGAAACGATGCAGTAGCTGTACACCGTTGCAGAGAAATGCTTGGCGTGACGCCCCGAGAGTGGCGAATGCATCTCGAAGGCGAGATTGATTTAGAACCGAGCGGGCGTCTTGGCCGGATGGTTTCGGCTGATTTTGAATTAATGGAATCTGCACCTTTGGCCTGCGAGTGGATGTTTAGCGAAGGCAAGACAGAACATGTCCAGATAGATGGCCAAGATGACGGAGGGAAAACCATTCAAATCAATCTTTCAGGCCGTGTTGATCGGGTGGACGCTGTCATTCTTAGTCAAGAACAGCAGATCCAGGCGAGAGCCGATGGCATCTTGGCAAAGGACGTGATAAGTGAAGCACTCCCCCATCAATTTGAAAATCCACAACCAGCAAATAGGCTGGTAATTATTCGTGATTTGAAAACCGTAAATGGTCCAAAATCATCCGATAAAGGCAATCGTCACCGCAAGGGCTTGTTTGACGAAGTACAACTCGGGTTGTATGCACGCGCATGGGAGAAGAGCCACCCTGGCGACCGAGTCGTAGGTGTTGGTGTTACTGAAATTGGAGAATCGACAACCCATTATGTCGAACTCGATGCTTCCATCCTCCAATATATTGAAGGTTGCCAACTTGGAGAGAGGACTGCATATACTCAAACTCATCACCGTACACCAGGTAGTGAATTTTCATACCAAAACGGCTTCAGAGCATGGATTTCTGAACGAATCCGAACAGCAGGTAGGGCGATTGAAACAGCCCAACAAGGGCATGTCAACGCCACTCCAGGAAAGCATTGTTCGTATTGTTCAGTGCGGCAAATTTGTCCGTCTGCGTCACTTGGAGGTGATGTGCAATGACCATACACTTCAATCGTAGCCAACGTCTTGGATTAGACCTTGACAAACACATTGCTTTGGATGCTGGAGCGGGTACTGGAAAAACAACAGTCATGGCAGAGCGCTATGTTCAGCACCTCCTTTCAGCAGAACAAAGGGCAACACATCTCCTTCCGGCAGGACCGCGTGAGTTACCAAAAGGGAGTGGGCTTTTGCGCGCACCTCCTAGGCAACGCACCTCACCCAAAGAATGGAGAGGACTTTTGCCAAGCGAAGTCGTTGCCATAACCTTCACCAAAAAAGCGGCTGCAGAATTGAAAGCACGAATTCGCTATCGCGTCGGTCAAAGTAGAGCAACTGCGGTGAAGAAAGGGGATGATGAAGGGATTTTTGATCCCCGCATACAAGAAGGAGATATCGAGACATTGATGTCAGCACTCGATGAAGCACCTATTTCTACTATTGATGCATTCCTTTCGCAACTTGTTTCACCACATCTGGATTTAGTCGCCGTCCACGTAAGTCGCGAACAAATCTCGGAGGAACGCTCACCACTATTAGTTGAAGAAACTCTTCATTCTGCTTGGCGGATTCGAACCATCGATGATGCCTATGAAGCCGGAGTTCGTGGCAACATAGGCGCCTTTATTGAAGCTAGGAATAGACTAGCGATACTTCTTGGAGGGCAGGAACGTTCAGCAGTTGTTCTTAGTGGGATGTTAGGAAAGTCGTTATTCGTCGAAGAAGCTCATCATGCAATGTTGGCCCGCGCCCAATCTATGGGCATAAACTGGTCCGGAGAAGGGCAAATACCACATGAAGTTTTGATGGACATGTTCTTGGAACCGGTGCGAGATGAAGTTGTTGATTTTGCTCATAGAGTCCAAGATATCTTATTTCAATGGGTCAATGTCTATCAGAACCATTCTGCTAATTATGTTCAAGCATGTGAGGCACAAATTGGAACAACCCTTACGCGATTTAATCACATTAATGCATTGGCTCGCCAACCCTTGCCAACTGAGCCTGGTGCTTGCTTACAATGGGTATGGCAAGTTGCTGTTGCTGCAACGACTACGAATCAATTAGAGAATGAAGAACCTAATTATTTGCCCAAAGGCGGATTCCCTCAAGCCCGCTATTGTGCAGGATGGCATCCTGGATTATTGGGTAAATCAGCGACTAAAGGGCTTTCTAAATCCATCAAAGATGGCGTTGAAAATGAAGCCATCACTCACTCGAATTCCCTTAATACCGAATTCAATGGACGCCTTGGACGCTTGGTATGCTTATTGGGCAAGAGTGCCTTCTTACTCGACCCACTTTCAGACTTACCTCATATGCCCGAAGATTGCGAACTTCGTCATCAAGAAGTCCCAACCTCTTTCAGTGACCTTGCCCCAACTGGAAGGCTGAGAATTTCACATGACTTGCAAACCAACGTTCTCAATGATTTGTTACTTGTTCATCGTGGCTGTCAAGACATTTTGACGCTCCGTAAAGCCCACGAATCCGTACATGATTATGATGATATCCAAAAATTAGTTGCTGATTTGTTGCTTGCTCGTTGCCCTGACATCGTCCGACATGTCTATCCTTCAGCAGTCGTCAACGCCCTTGACAATCTTGGTGATGAACCTTGGTCTGATCAACACATTTCACGTGCAATGCGAATTGCGGGAGACGACCAATCGTGCTTTGAAGACCTCCAACGTCGTTTCTTCACGCTCCAAACAATTCGTCGACAATACCGGGCATTTATCATCGACGAATATCAAGATACCAACCCTGCACATTTCCGTTTATTAGCCAGGCTTTGGGGTCACCGGCGACTCGAATCTGAAGAACCTCAGCGACCGCTTGGACCGTGGGACCCAACGATTTGTATTGTGGGTGATATGAAGCAAAGCATCTATCGGTTCCGTCAAGCAGAAGTCACCGTCATGCGACGAACGGTTGAGGCCATCAAAGAGGCAAACTATGACGAACAAAACGAACCACGCTTGAGCCATCTACGAAGCGAAGGAGAGGCGCGAGACCCTCGACCAGTTGGTGCTGGAGAGTCGTTTATCAGGGGCGATGAAATTGAAGGAAGCGTTGTCAAATCTAAGTTATGGGAACACGTTAGTGTCGCGTTTGAAGATGATGAAGATACTTACAATCTCGTTGACTCGATTCGAAAGGAGCGCAGAATACTCGGACATATCGACCTCACCTCAAATCATCGAACGCTTCACAATTTGGTTCGAACAATGAACGGAATGTTCGACGATGTATTTGATTCGCGTCATTATGTACTTCCCGGAGATTGGCACGCAGAACCACAACAACTTCGACCAGCTAGGGATTCAAAAAATAAAGGGACACTAGAATGGCTCTTGCCACTACAAATTGATGTCGAGGCACCAAGTTTTGACTTGCAGAAGCGAATAGATACCTTTGCCGACCCGAAAGCCAAACGCGCGCATCTTGAGCACGAATTGATTGCCGCGCGTTTGCAAGCACTCATTCAAAACAGAGAGACCCAAGTATGGGATTCAGATGTGGCAGACTACACTAAGGTCACATTCGAGAAAGAAGACATTCGGCCTGAAGAAGTCATTATTCTTGTTCATTCACGAAAACATATGCCCGATTTGATTCAAAGATTACAGTCTCGAGGAATCCCTGTAATGGCAGACCGCCAAGGAGCACTGCTTCAACGCCCCGCGGTCGCGCCACTTCTTGCGTGCTTAGAATTGATTGCTTTCCCTCATTCGCGCCATGCTGCTCTAGCACTTGCACGTTCGCCAATTCTTGGATTTAATGATTCTCAAGCTCATGCATTACTCACCTCAAATGAAGAATTATCATGGTGGAAAAAATTACAGCAATATGCACCGAATGATTCAGTGAAGAGATTGGTGGCGCACATTGAGTATTTGGTACTTCAAGGAGCCATTCATGATGTTTTTGATACTGTTTTGGATTGTTCTGATTTACTTGTCGCCCATCCCGATGACACATCCCGGCAAAACGCTGAGGCATGGTGTGCACTTGCGTCTACGATTGGGGATGAATTGGGCCATGAGGCATCTGCTATTTTCCATCGGATGAAAGCCCTGAAGGGGCTTGGAAACAAAGGCCCTTCAGCAATTACCACTCCTTCTGGTGGCGCTGTTCAAATTATGACGATTCACGGAGCAAAAGGCCTTCAAGCACCTGTCGTTATTGTTGCAGGAATTTTCCATGCAGGAAAATCCGATGCGTCACTTGCTGCAAGAAACAATGTTTTGGTCACACCCCAAGTTGTTGCTGGTAGAATAAATCCCTGGACATCTCGAGAACGACCCGATGATGGATTATGGGAATTTGCTAAACGCATGGACCATGCTCAACGTCAGGCTGAACGGCGAAGGGAATTTTATGTTGCTTTAACACGCGTGGAAAACCGATTGATAGTGGTTGGTTCACCAACTGATACAGCAACCATCAATCAGGAGACCCATCATCTTGATTTTGACAGCAAACCATCGATGAAAACAATGGGAGCAATGTGGCTGGATGGATTGCGAAGCCTTTCTCATTCAAACGGACAAGAGAATTCTCCATGGCTCCTTGATGATGATGTATGTGGGCAACCTCTCAAACGCTATGAAAAATCGGAACTTTCTTTGAATCCGGCAGCATTGATTAAAGATTCACAACTCGGAGGTGATGCAATTAAATCGATTCACCTATATCATTCACCGGATTGTTTCCCGGACCTTGATGTCCAGACCCCTCTGCAAAAATGGAACAGTGTCGAATCCCAACTTGAAATGATAACACCTGAAGCAACTCCTCCAGTTCAATACCTGCATGTCAGCGATATAATGCGAATGACTTCACACGGTTTGGACACGAGTTTCGCGTGTCCGCGCCGGCATTGGTTGTCTGAGGTTCGAGGATGGAATCCAGAACCTCTGAATAGTTTTTCAAATCCCAACACGGGCCAAACACCTGCATCGATATATCCCCCAGCAACCGTTTTTGGAACGCTTATGCACAGATTAGTCGAAATTGGGTTACAAAATCCTTCACAACTGAATTCACCTCCGATTATACCACTCCCTGCAGCATGGACTTATGATGGCAAAGACCTACTTGATGATGAAGCCACAATCCAACGAGTATTGGCAGAAGAAGGCATTGGGAGTGGAGATTCAAATCCTGAAATGTTTGCGGCTACATTTGACCGATTAGCTCATTTGGGTAGATTAGTCCGTAAAGGGCTTCTTGGTCGATTTGCTTCCGGAGAAACTCATTTTGGATATTGCGTAGAAGGGTTAAGAACTGAACTACCCTTTTATTTCAGCCACAATGTTACTTTCGACGATGTCGTTCGTACAACTTTCTCAGTTGATGGGCCACGTCCACAGGCTCTTGTCGACCATGTTGATGTGATATTTGACGGTCGTGCAGATTTGGTTTTGGCTTTACGCGATGAAGAAGGAAAAGGCTGCTTACAAGTTGTGGATTTGAAAACGAAAGACTGTAGAGACACATTCAATCCCGAAAACCCAGATGCTGGTAGCCGCCTTCAAACGTTCAATGGAGACCAACTCGCGCCATTCCCTTCGACATCAGCAGAACGTGCATTGTTAAACGAACATCGGTTACAATTGACATTGTATTCATTGGCATTGGAAGCAATCGAGCAACAAAAGCCAGAGTCAGAACAACGCCGAGTACTTCCTCCCTCGTTACTAATTGGGGCTTCAGGTCGAGTGGTCCAATTGACCGATGATGAATATGAAGAAGCAAAAGCAACACTTAGCAAACACCTCCATTGGATGGCGCAACTTGCAGCAACACCAGACTCCCTCGAAGAACCATCGCGTTTACCAGTTGAATCAACTCACCTATGTTCACAATGCCCGTTTTCAAGAGGAGAAATACGTCTTTGCGGCCCGGAAGGAACCCCTCTTGGCATTATTGATTCTGAAGATTGACCTGTTATTTCTTGCCTAGCAGGACAAGTGTTCCAATAAAATCTTCTTTTTTTCCAACTTGGTGAATTTCTACCTCATCAAATCCAGCTTCGAGTATCGCCGTTTTCCATTGCTCAATACTGAGGGTGGTCATATGTACATTCAATGCTTCTGACCAATCCAAACTGTCTTCATTTTCAAGATAGTGATCAACACCTACTATGAGCATACCGCCATCATTAAGCCACTTATCATAGAACACTTTCAACATCGTTTGTGGGTCGTGTAAATAATAAAGAAATTCCATGCTATGAACTAAATCAAACTTTTGAGATGGTTCCCAATCAGGCAGCAATGCAAGATGATATTCTCCCTGTTCATCAATCGCATGAGCTTTTCCAATCATTTGTGCAGAACCATCAACTCCAACTACATGTGTACACATTTTATCTTCAGCGATTGTACGACAAACCCACCCATTTCCACAACCAACATCAATAGCGGAGTAGTGTTCATTTCGAGGTATTCCAGCAAGTTTAAGCATTGCGTGAACAGAACGAGCGTGACCCTTTTCCATCCCCTTATCCTTTCCTTTTTCGGCCCATTCGCTGAATACATCCGTAGCATCTCGCTGGCTCATATATCCATCCGGGCCGATCCATTCCAAGAAGATGCTCATTACGAAAGGAACATGCGTAACCGACCCTTGGAGGGTTCATGCTCGATGTTACTTCAACCCTCGCTGATGTACTCTATCCCTCGATTGAACCTTATGAAAGCGGCATGTTGAAAGTTTCAGAGTTGCATACTATTGCATGGGAAAAAAGTGGAAATCCTGACGGCATCCCAGTCATTGTGATTCATGGAGGCCCTGGAGGCGGAGGGCAACCATCTTACAGACAATACTTCGACCCTAGTGCTTACAATATTATCCAATTCGACCAACGCGGATGCGGAAAATCAACTCCTTATGCAGAATTGACTGATAACAATACCCAAGCATCTGTTCGTGACATCGAACAACTTCGGGAGTCATTTGGAATTGAACATTGGCATGTTTTTGGAGGGTCGTGGGGCTCAACACTTGCTTTGGTCTACGCCCAAGAGTACCCTGAACGAGCACTTAGTTTGATGCTTCGAGGTATTTTCATGTGTCGGAAGAGTGAACTTCAA
>JABJFI010000053.1 GCA_018662825.1 Methanobacteriota archaeon
AAGTTGACATCCTTCCATTCAATGCTATTTTCGTTGATGGAGAACGTGTAAAGGAATGGGCTGGTGGAAAATTGTCCAGATTACAGAATCGTCTTGAGCGTCTGATGTGAGTTGAAATCATTCGATTTCAATGTCAGATAATTCATCACGGCCCCGACCTAGAGCTGCTGCAATCAATGTTAGCAGCATGATTGATTCTAATCCATTTAACGGTGCAGGAAGCACTTCACTAAATCCACCTTCATCTTCATCGTCGGAATTCTCGTTGTGCCATTCAAGTGCTTCATAATCATCTTTTTCAATCATGAACCAGTCAAGGTCTCGAGGTAAATCTGCAGTAAGGAATTCATGACCTTCTTGATTGACCAAGAAATCATCTTCGATTCGAACGCCAAACCAACCATCGAGATATATCCCCGGTTCGACAGTTACTGCGTCCCATACAGCAAGCGGTTGTTCATTGTAAGAAAGTCCAAACAATGGGTCATCAGTTCCACTTGAGAGCAAAGGCGGTTCGTGAACACAGACGCCAAATCCATGGCCAAGACTGTGGATAAAGAATTCACCATAACCTTGTTCTTCGATGTGAGTACGCGCAATATCATCAGGGACCCAAGCAGGTGTACCTGCTTCAATCACTGGGAATGTAAGATTTTGAGCATCATAGACGGCCATGTAAACCTCAATTATGGTTTCATTGGTTGTTGGTCCTACAATGTAGGTTCGAGTGACATCACTGACCCAGTCGTTAACACGTGCACCCAAGTCAACCACAACAACATCACCAATTTCAACAATTTTGGGACCGGCACCATTGTTTTCGGGGTCACCATGAGGAATAGCGCCATTTTCAGCACTGGCCACGATGGTATCGAAACTCTTCCATTCTGCATTTGAACCGTTGTCTTCCATCGAGCGGTCGATTTCCAAAGCGATTTCAAGTTCAGTGAATGTCTCACCCATTAGTACTCGCCATAGCATATGGCGAGCAGTTTCATGGCCGATTCCTGCTAGACGAGCAGTCTCTCGAATAGAATCGTCTTTATCAGGAGAAATACCGGTAGGAGAAGGGAATTTTCCAGCCAAAGCATTGGCAACTTCAGTCTCACATGCGGAAGCAAGTGGTGTGCAGAGCAATAGCCCAACAAGTAGCACAGCAACGCCTCGCATGCTTCCTCCTGTAATCACTCCATCATCAAGTATATGGCTCACAATAATCCCTGAATTACTGGTTTTCCTCATCTATCAGCGACCACTTTTTCCGTGACAACCCTTCAAGTGCAATCCCTGTGACAATGCCCCATATCCACGGGTCATCATTTTGTAACGTAATTAAAACAACCATTGCAACACTGGCAATAATCCAATGATGAATCCAAAAACCCTTTGCTCGCAGATGAAAGTCAGTTCGTTCTGTTACAAACCGGGTGAATGCATAACTTAGAACCAAAAACGCAGAATATAAGGCGAATCCCATGTCTTTGGCCATGTCAAGCATGTATATTTGATATTCTGTTTTGGGTGATTGTAATTAAAACACAAAACGCTTTGTGACAGCCCCACCTCTCAAATCATCTACAAAATAAAATGACAAGCCTCTCTGGGAAAGAAAAACAATAGTAAAGAGCGGTGAATCAATGTATATTCTTGAGGTTCACTAATATGTTATGCTCAAAAGGGAGAAGTATGGCGACCTCTACAAAAAGGAAGCCAGTCATCGTGATGAATACACATGTCTATCCTCGATATGAGGGAGACCATGTCGCACCATTTATGCATGAATTTGCTAAAATGTGTTTGTCTTTTGCTCGCGTTATTGTCCATTGCCCTCATGCACCTGGATTGTCCATGAGCGAAAACTTAGGTGGTGTTGAAATTCGCAGATTTAGATATGCAACGGTGTCCAAACAAACATTGGCTTATCGAGGGGATATGCATAAACAAGTGTTTAGTTCGCCATTCAAAGCCTTACTTTTCTTGAAATTTTTATGGAAATGGCGAAAAGCGACAAAGAAATTAATTCAGCAAGTTCAACCAGATGCAATCCATGCACACTGGTTGATTCCAGGAGGGTATATTTCTTCAAAGGCGATGAAAAGAAGCAACATTCCTTTGTTTATTTCGATGCATGGTACTGACGTGTTCTTGGTTCAAAAGCGTAAACCAGCACAACGAATTGCAAGAAAAATCTTTCAAAAATCACAGAACAATCATTTCGTATCCGTTGCTCTACAAGAGAGTATAGAATCCTCGTGTCAAAGAAGTAAAGATTCAAGCGATCTGATTCTACCGATGTTTTTTGATTTTGAGCGCTTTTCAAATATTGTAAGAAAAGGCAACTCAAAGAAGATTCTCTTTGTTGGTCGCCTGTTGTCAGTAAAAGGCGTTGATGTCCTCATAGAAGCTTTTTCAAATCTCAAATCAACTCAAAACTATGATGATTGGACATTAGAAATTGTAGGAGATGGGCCATTACGAGAAGACCTGCAAGAGTTAACTAACAGCAGAAATCTTTCCGAACATGTCACCTTCCACGGAACACTTGATAGAGAGGAATTGGTTGGGATTTATGGTGAATGTGAAATTTTTGTCCTCCCCTCTCGCACCACCAAGTCGGGTGAAAAAGAAGGCCTTGGAGTTGTTTTACTTGAAGCAATGATGTCAAAAATACCAGTTATTGGAACTAATTGTGGAGGTATTCCTGAAATAATAGAGCATTTGGAAACAGGATTACTCATTGAACAAAATGATGCTAATGCCTTGTCACAGGCGATTCAAGACCTTATTGAGAACGACGAACTTCGAACACAGTTGGTTGAAAAAGCCCATTCACAAATGAGGGAAAAATATTCAAAGGAAGCAATCGAACTTCTATTGAGACAGTGGTATGGGGGCGTTTTAGATGATTAACGAATCAAAACCCGAAACTTCCAGAAAAATAGCCATACAAATCATGACTATTTCGGTGGTCATTCTTTCTTTTTGGTTCGTTTTTTCTCAACTGAGCTCAAGCGAAATAGACCTCCGTGAGACACTTGGTAATGCCAACGCTTGGCTCCTAGTAGCGGTCTTGTGTATTGTTGCACTTACCACAGTTAGTCCTTTGCTGTGGAAGGTCCTAATGCATGGCAGTGGTGCAGATATTCCCGTAAAGACCTGTTATGGCCTTTGGTGGTCAACCAATATTGCAAAATATATTCCAGGAAAAGTAAGTCTTGTTTTGAGTAGAGTTTGGGTTTCACGTCGTTGGGGTTCAACCGTCGTACTAGAATCATTTATCTGGGAATTCCTCATCAGTATTTCTTCAGCTGCTTTTGCAGCCTCGTTCCTGTTTTTCCTTGAAGATTATCCTGCAGGCAGTAAAGCAACCATTGCTTTGGGATGCCTCTTGAGTCTTATTCCGATTTTGAGTCCAAAGTTGACACAACGTTTGGTTCGAAAACCTTTGAGTTATTTTGGAAAGGGCGATTGGAATACGGAAGTACACATGTCTCGTAAAACATACATTATGGCATTATTCTTGATGACTGTAATTTGGGTTCTTTGGGGTCTTGCCCACAAGTCCATATTGTTAGGTTTGGGCTATGATGCCCCACTACATCTGCTCATCGGAGCATTTGCTGTTGCATGGTTTGCAGGCTTCGTCGCCTTTTTCCTTCCTGCTGGTTTTGGAGCACGAGAGAGTGTTTTCACATACACGCTTTCGTTTTTCCTAGGCGGGGGCGTTAGTGCTCTACTTGCCCTTCTTTCACGAATGATGAACATCCTAGTAGATGCTCTTCTTTTCTTTGCAGGAGTTATCCTTTTCAAAGTCGAAACCGATGAAGAAGAATGATTAAATTTCTTTACCAAAAAATTGGCGGTCTCGTTTTTGAGAGGAATTGTAAGCGATAGTTTCCCCTAACAGCCCTAAGAAGAAAAATTGAACACCAAGAATGCATAATAATACCCCCAACGACAATAGTGGCCTATCTCCAATACCTTCTCCAAGAATATATTTCACACCCACTAAATAACTGCAAATGAGGAAACCTGCCCCAGCAAGTAATCCACCTATTTTTCCGAATAAATGCAGTGGCCTCTCGATGAAAGTCATGAGGAAAGAAACCGTCATTAGATCAAATAATCCTCTGAGTAATCTTTTGCCACCGTATTTGGATTTACCATGCAATCGCGGGCGGTGCTCAATCGCTATTTCACAGATTCTCGCACCATTCATTTTACCCAAAACCGGCGTGTACCTGTGCATGTCCCCGTAGAGGTTTAGGCTTCGAGCAAGTTGAGTATCGTAAGCCTTGAATCCACAATTCATATCATGAATTTCTATTCCGCACATGTATCGAGTGAGTTTGTTATAAATTCGTGAAGGCCATCTTTTGAAAATGTTATCTTTACGTGTAGACCTCCAGCCACATACGATTGTATTGCCACGCTCAATTTCTTCTAGGAACCGTGGAATCTCAGCAGGGTCGTCTTGCAAATCCCCATCCATTGTGATGGAAACTTTTCCTCTTGCATTGTGAAAGCCAGTCGCCAAAGCGATTGCCTTTCCGAAATTACGATTATGTTGAATGACACGAATCGTGTCATCTTTTTCTTTCATTTGATTTAATATTTGTATGGATGAATCAGTAGAGCCATCATCAATGAATAGAATTTCATAATTGAGGGCTTGAATTTCCTTATGAATTTCATTCACCAAAGGTTCCAAATTTTCTTCTTCATTGTATACCGGAATCACTACAGAAAGGTCCACCGTTGAATCAGGCATGAAGAACCCTGTGGAATAATGAATATATGCATTTTGCACTCCATGCCACACGATTCTATTTATACGACATGATTTCGCTAGATGGTGTGGAAGAATCGACCCTGTTAAGCCGACTCACAACTCCGGTGAATCGACAAATCATTCGTTTTTTCAATTATGCGGAGACATTATCCAAGCCAAAATTGATTGGGTTTTTATTTTTCTTCACTTTTCTCATTGCATCTCCCATTTTTATTGGATACGAAATATCGAACCCAACCGACCGAGAGGATGACAAAGACATACGGATTTTCCGAGACCGTGCTCAAACAATCTTAGACGGAGATGTTCTTTATCGAGATACTGAATATGTGACAGTATCTCCGCCAATAATCAATTATCTCTTTATTCCAGCAGTTCTTTTGGGAAATACGGCTGCTGCATGGATGGCTTGGTTCACCTTTTTCCTGTTCCTCACTTCCACTGTGATTTACTTTACTTTGGAACCGTTTTTTGATAAAAAAACGGCAATCGCAGCAAGTATGATGTATGCAGCCTCCCCTTTTGGCCATTATACTTCGGCCCTCATGTTACAAGATGATGCGATGATAGTCACCTTTCTCAGTCTTTCATTCATGTTTATTTCACGAAAGCAATGGTATTGGGCAGCCACTGCTTTGAGTTTTGGAACCTTGACTAAACTGTTTCCAGCATTGTGCTCTCCTCTTGCGGTATTAGGGCCAAAATCGACTTATAAAAAAGTTAAAATCGCGGTGTTTGGATTGGCCATAGGATTTCTGATTTGCCTGCCTTTCTTGCTTCTTGCATCGACGGAATTTCTACAATTTATTGAATTCTATTTGTTGGGTACTCAACCTTCTTCACCAGGAAAAATGTCGATGACAGTCACGGCCATAGAACAGAGAGGCATGTCGTTTTGGAGATTCGTAGGCGAATCAATTGTATTTATTCCAAATAGTATTCTACACTGTTTACTTTTGGTAAGTCTAGTGTGTATCTGGGGACTAGCATGGGTTAGAAAAATAGATATGATTTCGGCTTTCACTTTGTGTATTATATCTATTTTCATTTTTTATTCTAAAATTCATTATGGATATCACATCATGCTTATTGCAGTATTAATTCCTTGGTCGATGCATCATGCTCAGCGACTTTGGGGATTGTTTGCGGTTACTTTTTTGGCATCTGCGGTGCATGTTGCTTGGAGAGATCGATTGTTCACCGATAGCCTCGTAGTTCATACTTCATTGGCACTTGTTCTTTGGTGTTATTGGGCAAATTGGGCTAGAATAATTTTAATGAATCCAAATTTTGAAGCGTATTGTGGAGAAAAAAGAAGCAACAACTCAATCTTAATTTCATCGGGCTGGGTCCTTATTTTGAGTCTCGGCTATACAATTATAATGGGTGCTCT
Source organism: Methanobacteriota archaeon (assembly GCA_018662825.1). Taxonomy (GTDB): domain Archaea; phylum Thermoplasmatota; class Poseidoniia; order Poseidoniales; family Poseidoniaceae; genus MGIIa-L1. Next base: position 6,186 of record JABJFI010000053.1, read on the forward strand.
CAAAGCGATATAATGAGAAGGTGAATTCATGAATAAATTATTGCAAATGGAAAACATCGAACGGCATTATGAGACTCCTGCAGGCGTTGTAAAAGCGCTTGACGGCGTCTCTTTTGAAATCTCAGAAGGAGAGCGAGTTATACTTCTTGGCCCGTCAGGTTCCGGAAAAACAACGCTTCTCAATTGTCTTTCAGCACTTGATAGCCCCACTGGAGGAGACTATACATTCCTCGACAACGAAGTGCCCCGCAATCACTCTGAAAAAATGACTTCGTTTCGAAGAGAAAACATTGGATATGTGTTCCAATTCTTCAACTTGCTTCAAGACCTTAGTGTGGTCGAAAACATATTGTTGATTCAGGAATTAGCGGGTAAGAAAGACCCTTTTCGTGCGAAAGAATTACTCAAACTCGTCGGACTTGAAGCAGAAATTGACCGTTTCCCAGGTGAAATCAGTGGCGGCCAACAACAACGCGTCGCAATTGCCCGAAGTATCGCTAAGCGCCCAACTCTCCTGCTTGGAGATGAACTGACTGGAAATCTTGACACCGAGACTTCAAACAAAGTCATGGAGGTTCTTGTGAGTGCTTGTCAGCAAGAAAACATCACGGCGGTTTTCGTCACTCACGATGAAGGATTAGTCAAGTATGCTACACGAGTCATTCGAATTGATAGTGGTAAAATTATCTCCGATGAAAAGATTGACAATTCAGACGAAGAAGCTTGATTGGAGGCCTTTGGATGTCGAATCTGCTGAATAAACGCTTGGCACGTAGCCTATGGCGTACCAAACTTCGGCTTGTTGCCGTTGTCATGATGGTGTTCGTGGGTGTTTTTGCTGGAATCACCTTTGGCGGCTATGCATACAATCTCGGAGGCATGTACGATACCATGCAAGCCGATGAAGACGGCGGTTCTAATCTGGCAGACCTTTGGATTGACAACCGCAGTGCTACTTGGAGCCCCGAAAAAGTCAATGCCTTCTGCGATTCATTGGCATCGACGTGGGCATCAAGCACTGCTCCTTCCTTCTCTCTTGATTCATGTGAAGGACGCACCGTTACTCAAGGTGCGATGTTCCACACTAACGACACTGGAGAGCACATCATCAATTCCTTCTGGCATGGTATTCCTGCCGATGCAAATGCTGACCGCGTATGGATGCCTGAAGGTCATTCAGAAGGGCGAACTGCTGTTGCTGATGATGAAATTGTAATCGATGCCCACGTCACTGAGGCTCTTGAAATCGAGCTCGGAGATACGGTGAACATCAGTGCCGGAAATACGAGTGCTACTTTCACTGTTGTTGGAACAGGCTACCACCCTCTGCATGTTATTATGGCCCCTGAAGGAACATTGTTTCCGCCAGAACCTGGTCAATATGTTGTAGGCTACCTTTCCGATACTGGAATGGCTCGCCTCACCGGTAATGCGGTTGGCACCAGCAACACGATTGTTTTGGATGTCGAAGGTACGCCTTCCTATGATTTACCAGATACCCAAGAGTATGAAGGCGAAGAAATCGATGCGGTCAAACAACTGGTTGATATTTCTCTTGAATCTACAGAATTGGATGCACGCGTACGAGACCGAGGGCAGAATGAACCGGTCGAAGTCATGCGACAAGATTTGGAAGGTGCCAAGAAAATGACAGTTCCCTTTACGGTGATGATCGCTTCGATTGCATCCATCACCATTGTTTTAAGTTTGCAACGTTTAGTGCAAAGTCAATCGAAGGAAATCGCAGTTTTGCGAACCCTTGGAGTTGAGCGCTCATCACTTATGACCGGCTATCTTCTTGCCCCTCTTGCCATTGGAGGACTCGGTTGTGCTCTTGGTGCGTTAGCAGGACCGAGCGGCATGAATGGAATGTTGGACTTTTACCAAGATTTGGTTGGAGTCCCGATTGTTGAACGCTCAGTTCCATCTTCAGTCTATCTTGCCGTCATTGGCTCAACCATGTTTGTAGTATTCCTTTCCGGAGCGTTCCCTGCATGGAAAGCGAGTCGCCTCGACCCGCTTGAGGTCTTGAGTGGGCAAAATGAAATGCGAGTTGGTTCAAACTTGCTTCGAAAACTCACTTCATGGATGCCAACAACACTGGGTCTCTCGATTCGTTCAAGCGTTCGCAAACCGATTCGACTTACGATGACTTTTGTTGCCGTCGGTATTTCTCTGATGCTGTTTGGTTCGATTCAAATGATGTCAGCAGGATTGCAAGAGACGATGGTTGGCGGTCTTGAGAATGACCAATCTTGGGATGCTCAAGTCTACATTATGCCAGATGGGGAACAACCTGTTATTGATTGGGCAGAGAACAATTCTGCCAATTATGAAATGCTCATAGAAATGCAACTTGGCTCAGTTGCCGATGCCGATGACATTGAACGAACATTTACCGTTGTAGGTCTTGACTCATTCCAAAGTGGAATGCGTGCTGTATCTCTTCTCGATGGAAATACACCCACTGGGAATATGGCCATCACACAAGTGGTTATGGAAGAAGGATGCATGAATTTCCTTGGATGGAATGTTGGAGAACAACAAACTGTTCACATCAATGGCGCACCATACGATGTTGAAATCGTTGGAACCGCAACCGCAGAACTCGCCCGAACGATGTATTTCCTTCGTGATGATTTGAGTGGAATTCTTGGTGTCAATGCAACATCGATTTATTTAGAATTACCAGAAGGCGTTGAGATTGATTCTGCCTTAGGTGAAGCTTCAGCAGGTGTTGTTGAACGGCAAACCCTGCTTGACGGAATCAACAGTATTCTGGACCAGCAAACTCAGGTTTTCCAGACCATGATGTATCTAGGTCTTCTGTTCACCGTTGTTGTCATGTTCAATACGATGATTATGAATGTGGCTGAACGCGATTTCGAATTGGCCACATTACGTGTGCTTGGGGCCTCAACCCGTAGCCTTGGCTTGATGCTTCTCTTTGAGAGTCTACTTATCGGCATCATTGGTGGAATCGTCGGCGTCCTGTTTGCTTACGGTGGAGCAGTAGGATTGGCAGCATCGTTTTCATCTTGGCAGTTCTTTTTCCCAGTCACAATTGTTCCAAGTGTGGCTTGGCAACTCATGAGTGGAGTCATCATCATTGCCGTAGCCATGACGCCGTTTGGAGTATGGCGACTGCGTCGAATGGACTTGGTTGAGAAAGTCAAGGACCTCTCCAACTGAATGAGTAAAAGCACATCGAATGCCAGTGAGAAAACAATAGCTTTTGGTAAATTACCAAATATAAATCGCATCTATTCATTGGATTCAACCCTGTGTTCTATGTGGCGGCGTAAGATTTTATTGAACAAAATAGGACCATAGTATGCAAATTTTTTTCCACCGGCGCAATTGTTAAGTTAAATCTAGTAATGCCAAATATATGGGTGGAGATGAGATTGACGCCCAAAAAGGCATTAGCCTTCCCGCCAAAAGTTTGGCGGGAAGGAAAGATTTCATCTTAGCGTCGTTTATTTCAGCGCTTATGCTTCTTTGTATTGTGCCTCTTCAGCCATCTATTAATGTCGATGTTTCGGTATTTGAAATCAGTGAAACGTCGGGTCGCGACACGGTATATGAGGGGGATTGGGCTTCATATCGGCAGATGCCATTTTCTTACCATTGGGCGTATAACTGCAATCCGACTTTTGCACTTGATAAACAAACAGACTTTTTGGCAATTTCAGATTGCTCTGGTAAAATCAATATCTATCATAATTCTGATTGGAATGTGCTCATTGATACAATCGAATCGAACATCTATTCGGATACTCGGTTTGAATTTTCTTCCAATGGAGAATACTTTGTTACTATGTCTGGGACGCAATTTCAAATATACCAGACTTCTGACTGGGAATGGGTTTATTCAGATGATGTTACCCCTGATGATGGAAGTCTTGTCTCAATATACGACCTAACTTGGTCAGGAGACGGGCAGCGCGTTGTCTTTTCAACGGGCAATAACGGAGGTAAAATGTATGAAGGCCCAGATTGGTCCGAAGTAACCGGAACAAGCTCAAACGGATATTTCGTAGCGCATCATCCGAGTGAGGATATTCTTTGGTATGTATCTACAGATGGTTCAGGGAATGAATATGAATATGAAAACATACCATTCGTTGGGTATCAGTGGGTTTTGAAACGTAGCTTCACCTTTTCTAACTCTATAGGTCCACTTACCAGTAGCCCTGATGGAACAATCCTTTTGATGAATTCGGACTATGAAATCTCTGCCTATTCAAGTTCTGATTTTTCGCAATTATTTTCTTCATATGATGACGAAGCCCCCGCTACCTTTTCATCGAATGGCGATTACATTCTTTCTTCGGACAAATCTGCTGGCAATTACAATATTCGTTCTACAGACTCTTGGCAAAAAACAACTGTTGTTGAGTCTAGTGAAGACTGTTACTATGACGAGGCATATAACTTAGCATTTACATCCAATGATAGTGAGATTTTGGTTGCATCTTATCAGTGCTCTGAAAATATTCTAACTGGGTGGTTGCCGGATGAGGATTCAGACGGCGTAGTCGATGAGCAAGACCTCTGCCCTACCACACCAGAAGAAGAAGAATCGGATGTGAAGGGTTGTGCACCGAGCCAAAAGGACACAGACTTCGATGGAGTAAATGATAGAGACGATGTATGTCCAAGAACGGCAACATCTGATAGTGCGAATGACGTTGG
>JABJFI010000014.1 GCA_018662825.1 Methanobacteriota archaeon
AGCCCACTTACCACCATGGGATTGCCAGTGATTAGCCAAAACCGCTTTCCAGCGTTTGGGAGCCGTAGATGGCGGAGTCTCAACTTGGACTTTCTTTTTCCTCGTCATCATTATAACTCCGTTGGCGACCCTCTATGAATACTGTGATGCATTATTATGCCTCCATATTTTCATCGGGTCAAATCTATCGAGAATCCGTATAACTTGTTTGAGTTGCCACTTTCCACGGTGTGTCCAATGTTTGCATACCTCAAAGAGCCTAAAAAAAAGCCTGAAAAGAGCGTGATTAACACCTCGACGAGTTTATGTATCGAGTAAGGATGGAAGAGACCATGTCTATCATAGCAGCATACAATGAAGCCTGGGAAACTGGAAACGTCGAAGCACTTGCAGAAATCATTCACGATGATTTTGTCTTCAACCCACATGTCGGTGGCATCACCTTGGGCAAAGCAGACCTTTTGGGCTTCGCTGGCGGCGAGGGTACACCAACCTCCGAAAACAACAGAATTCTTTTCGAAAACGCTGAAGTCGGTGTCGCTCATTCCATCGTTCACTTTGCTAATGATTCTGACTCTGAGGCTGTTCTCTCTTTCCTTCGATTTAAGGACGGAAAAATCGTTTCAATGGAAACCGGTGCAACACCACTTTCTGACAACTACAAACTCGTTGGTAGTGAGTGAGTCATTCTAACCCATCAATCCAAATGGGATGGGGCAAGATACTCATTCATCCTTGGAAGGCTGGATAATACTGCTGTGTGTATTGCATAGCACTCTCTTGCGGGTAGCCTTGAGCGATCAAACCGTTGTAGTATTCTCGAGCAGGGTCGGGCTGTACTGGCGCTGGTTGTGCTACAGGTGCTACAGCAGCCGGAACTGCTGCGACAGGTTGTGCCGCTGGTTGAGCAGAGAAGTTAGGCATGGCAACAGCAGCCGCTGCAGGTTGAGCATGCATGTTTGGCATTCCAGCAACTGGTGCTGGAGTGTTACTGTAATTCGGCATCATAACCGCTGGTTGAGCGCTCATGTTCGGAACTGCAGGTGCACCGCCCATTGGGGCAAACGTTCCATCATTCCACGATTTCACTTCGCCTCCTGCTTCATCAGGTTTACGAATAAACATGAAAGCAATTACGCCAATTGCTGCCAAAACAACAACTGCTCCAATTCCAAGGAATAACCCTGTTGAAGATGAAGCACCATCGTCAGAAGACTTTTCTTGGAGCCAGCGGAGTGGGTCGTCAGGGTAAGCATCTGCTCCATCATAATAGTACCATCCATCAGTTGGATTTGAGTAACCATCTCCATCGGCATCGAAACAACCAATTCGGTCATTTGTTGAATTTCCAGCACTTGTGATACAAGCATCTGCGCCATCGGCAAGTGTCCATGTTTCATCAGGGTCAGAAATGCCATCTCCGTCGGAGTCAGTACAACCGATACGGTCGATGGTTGAGGAATCTCGAATGGTCGGACAATCATCGGGAGTTATTCCGGATGGGTTTTCTCCATAGCCGTCGCCATCACCATCAGCCCATTGAGTGGGCTCATTCGGGAAAGCATCGCCACCCTTGTCGAAGCCCCAAAAAATATCGGGGTTGGAATATCCGTCGCCATCAGAATCGAGGCAACCGAAACGGTCTGCTGTGGAATTGCCAGGAATGCTGGGGCAATTATCCGGCTCATTTCCTGATGCATTATCGCCATAGCCATCCATGTCCGAATCTTCCCATTGGGTTGCATCGTTCATGAACGCATCCATCAAATCATACCAACCATCACCGTCAGCATCGGGGCAGCCAAGTGTATCATTTCTCCATGAATCGCCTGCACGGATTGGGCAAGCATCTTGCGATGTTGCATCGGTAACCATTTCACCAGGCCAAGAAGACTTGCGGTCGTCCCATGTATCATTCGCCCAGTTGTCCCCAAAGCCGTCACCATCAAAGTCAGACCATTGTGTAGCATCATTCGGGAATGAATCAGCTCCATCATCAAAAAGCCAACCTGAATCAGCATTTGAATAACCATCTTCATCAGCATCGAAACAACCGAGACGGTCAAGAGTCGAAGTGCCAGAAACGGTAGGGCAATCATCGGGAGTCACGCCTTGGGTGTTATCTCCATAACCATCGGAATCAGCATCTAACCATTGGGATATTTCATCTGGGAATGCATCATCGTCATTTGACCATCCATCTCCATCGTTATCGCGACAGGCGTTTTTACCACCAAGTGTCGAATTACCCGGTTCATAAGGGCAATCGTCTGTTGTATCAGACCAACCATCACCGTCAGAATCAAGACAACCGGATGTTCCTTCGGTTGAAGTTCCAGCAATAGTTGGACAATCATCTGCGACATCGTTGAAGCCATCCGCGTCATCATCAACATCCTCATCACTGTCTCGGCACCCATCGCCATCGATATCATTGGTAGCGGTGTCAGAAATCCATGTCGGGCGTGGCGGGTCATAAGAGGTGTATGGACAAATATCGTTTACATCGAGAACTTGGTCGTTGTCATCATCATTATCTTCGACATCGTCTTTACAACCGTCGTTATCCCAATCGGTCGAAGCAGAAGGGTTAGCAGTATCTTGCATACTAGTCCAATTGAATTCACTATTACGAGGGCAAAGGTCAGGGAAATTATCAGTTATTCCGTCGTTGTCATCATCAGAATCACATTCATCTCCTTGTTGATCACCATCGGTATTGGCTTGCCCTGGATTCGAGACTGTAGGACAGTTATCGTCGACGTCAACAATACTGTCTCCGTCAGAGTCTTTCAGCGAAGAAGGGTCAAAGACCCAAACATATGCATCTCTTCCACCGGTTGATGTCAAAGTAGAGCCATCATGAGTCATTGAGCCAGAATATGAACCTCCAATGCCAATGTAGTCGCTCATGTTAACGCTCATGCTCCAAACATAATCGTATTGCGACCCACCGACTCTTTCTGTCCAATCTAGGCCACCTGATGATGAGAGGCCGATGACATAGCCATCGTGATTTGACGGACTCAAAGTTGTAGAACCAGCAGTATATGAAGTTGAAAAATATCCGCCATAGGAGACAAGCCCTGATGAAGTCACAGCAAGAGCCCAAGGTTCATCCTCGGAACTTGAACCTGATACAAATGCCCAACTATTGGAAGTAGAAACTGCACTTCTTGCGACAAAGACATCGTTACCTCCATGGATTGCTGTTGCAGTCCAGCCCCCACTTGAAATGGTTCCACCGAATGTACCGGCCAGATAAGTATCTCCTGATGAATCGATTTTAATTTGAGTAACAACCGTTTGTTGAGCACTGGCTCCAATTCCGTTCAAATTGACAACTCCACCGTTGGTGTCAAGTTCAACAATTGCTGCATCTATCGTTCCAGCAGCCACGTAACTTAATGTTCCCCACTGTGAAAATCCATCGGTAATGGTAGCCAATTTGACACCACCCGCAGAAGTTGTAGCCATGTCAAACACTTGATTGTTACCAATACCGCCGCCACTGACTACCCAATTGAGCACACCGTTTCGTCCGTCGTATTTGGCAACATAAACTTGAGTGCTGGATACATTAAGTGACGTGCCACCAAAATCAGTGTCCCCTTGGAATGGCCCGGATAAAAAGATGTCACCCATCGAATTAATTTGTGCTACAGACGTTGAACTGTACTCTCCAGAACCATTGACCAAAGTAGTAAAACTATTTGCCCAAAGCCAATTACCCATTGGGTCTGCTTTGGCCATGAAACCTTCAAAGTGGTAACCGGAATTGGTGTTGGAAATGACAACTGCTGGACCACCGCCACCGCTTGGGAAGGAAATTTCACCATAGAAACGTCCAGTGACCAGAATTTCGCCGCCAACATCAACTACGACATCAGTGAGGTAAGAAAGGCCGCCCGAACCAAAACTGTGATCTGCTCCAAAGACGGATTGCCAAGTACCCGTGCTATCGATAGTAGCTAAGAAAAATTCACCATAACCAGTGGTATATGGCGAGGTGGTTTGAAGCGTTTTAGTGCCAAAAGTCAATGTGGTATTGTATTCAGAACCAATGACCCATCCACCATTCGGTTCTGCTTCAATATGCTGTGCATCAATGCTCTGTGTTGATGAACCGCCAGATGCAATAAAGGAGTTTGAGGAACTTCGACCAGATGTGAACTGAATCATTTCAGGAGATGAATCCTCTAATTCTACTTGAATTTGTTTGGGATGCTCAAGGACCATGATGGAAGAGAGCATCAAAAATGTAATCAAAACTGCTGAAAATGTTGCAATCGACGGGCGCATATTATGACCACTAAGTCTACTGACATCAAACCTTTGCTTTCTTGCGGCCAAGAAAAACAGCCGAAATAGGGCAAATCACTCGATATTGGTTTCTAATTGAAGCAAATCACTCTCTCCAGCATCAATAATACTGATAGTAGAAACTGAAAACGGTTTACTGCAAGCGATTCCCAATTCACGATTTACCAAACCTGAACGGAATTTAGTTACTTCAGGGTGATTAGCATGCAGTTCATCAGTAAATTCGGTTGGGCAGTTGGCAGCAAAAATCACGAGTTTAGCTTCACCGCGAGCACATGCATCGAGTGCTTGGCGTTGTCCAAATCGTAGGGTTCCAGTTGCTATTGCGTTCTTCAATTGTCGGTTTAGGTCCATATTTTATTCCTCCATACTCCACATAGTTTCTCATGGGTGGAAATCATTCTTCAGGGATGTAGTAAAGTTCAACACTACCGGTTCCAAGTGAAATTGGTTGACCTACAATAATGTTCTCTGCAACTCCGGTTAGGTAGTCTCGCTCACCGATAACACCTGCTTTGAGCAAGTGGTTGACGGTTACTTCGAAAGCGGCACGAGCCAAAATACTGTGCTTGGTTCCAGATACACCGTGTCGACCGATAGCTCGGACTTCACCCTCAGAGGTCATAACGTCAGCAACCAAGAGGAGGTGACGAACATCGACTTCCAAACGTGCTCCATCGAGAGTTGCTTGCAACTCGTTAACAATTGCTTGTCGTGCTGCCTCAATTCCAAGGAAGTCAAAGATTTCGATGATATTGTTAGTATAGGTTCGGTTACGGTCAATTGTTTCAATTTCGCTGACACGAGTAAGGTTTGAACCAATGGTCGAAAGGTAATATTCACCAGTCTTGTCGTTCAATTGAACGTTTGCACGGGTGATGTTTGGAATACCTTTGAGTCGCATGTCTCGAATTTTCTCTTCCAATTGCAAGAGCATGGTGTAGGAAGGAGGGTTTTCAGCAATTTCTGCTAAATCTTCTTCTGAGTGAACACCAGGGATAATGGTCAAAGTTGAAGGATTCTTTTCCTTGTCCGCTTGAACAAAGAGACGTGTAGCACGTTCGAGTTTATCCTTTACTTCAGCTCCAGTCATATTCTTTTGCTTTAGGTTACCCTTGTTCAATTTCAAAACCAATCGTCGCTGTGCAACGTCCGTTTCAAGAGAAGCGATACCGACGGTATGAGTCTCTTCAATTGCTGCTGCAAGTTTTTGTGCTTCATCAGCAGATGTGCTCTTTTCTCCAGCCAAGTAAATGATCATTGTAGGCGTGTTTGGCACCTTTCTAGCGTCGACAATTTCGATGATACGAGGTAGACCTTGGGTTACGTTAACAGTCGCAACACCCGCATAGTGGAAAGTTCTCATTGTCATCTGTGTTCCAGGCTCGCCAATGGATTGAGCAGTGATAATTCCTGCTGCTTCATAGGGGTCAATACTGGCTCGGTTAAGAGCAACTACTGCTTCACCTATCACTTTCTTTGCTTGTGGTTTGGTTAATTTGTTCTTACCACGTGCATGAATTGCCAATGTTAAATCATGGAAAATACGGTTGGTGAATCGGGTTGAACCATCTGCTTCAACAGCAGCAACGAGTGACTTGAAAACAGGGTCCTCGGCAAGTTCATCTTCATATTCCAAGAGTTTTGCTTCAGGGTTGTAATCAGCCATAGCTACTGAGGTCTTTGCACGAGCAATCGAGCGTCCAGTTCGACGAAGTCGGACTGAAGTTGTTGGCCCTGTATTTTCACTGTTGGAATCTCCGCCTTTCTTATTTGCAGCATCAATCGTAGCCTTGATTGTTGCAGCAGTTTCTGAATCGGTTTCACACAGTTGTGCGATTTCACCTGCGGGAAGGATTTTGACGTCGTCCCACTTCTTATCATCTGCAAGAGTATGCGCATAATTTTCTGCGATACCCAAATCCATGAGCTTCTTCTTTGTTGCACTCTTTACGACCATCAAGCCTCACCTCCTTCAGGAGTTTCTGGTTCATCATGTTCCCAGCCACCAAAGTCTTCTTCGGATTCGCCACGTTCAAATGAATCTCTTTCAACGACAGTAGCACCTTCGGTTCCAAGTGCTTCATCAACAATGACATCAATGTTGAACGGAGAACCGTGCACACCACGTGAAGGGTCAATACCGTCTTCACCATAACTGAATTGAATGATACGGTTTGCAGTATTTCGAACTGACAACATCGAGTCGTTAAACACTTTCAAATCATCCATTGCGTTAATCAATCGGCGTTGCATGTATCCGGACTTTGCAGTACGAACCGCTGTGTCGACCAAGGACTCACGACCTGAGATTGAGAGCATAAAGAACTCCGTAGGCTCAAGACCACGCTTAAACGAACTTGCGATGAAACCACGGTCTGCTGCTGCACGACCGCCACGGCGGAAGTGAGGAAGAACACGTTCATTGTATCCACGTTCAAGTCGCTTTCCACGAACTTTTGCTTGTCCAATAGAACCAGCCATCATGTTGAGGTTGTCCATAGAACCACGAGCACCAGAAATAGCCATGTTAACTGCAGCGTTAGTTGAACCGGATTGAGCCAGTTCATTCTTTGCCACGTCTCCCGCTTCTTGCTTTCCTTGGTCAAGAATGACCATGATATCTTCTTCAAGTGTTTCACGAGGAGTTCGCCCTGGCCGGGTTTCATATCCTCGTCCATCCTTTCCGAATTTATCTAGAGCAGCCTGAACAAGAACACCAGCTTCAATATTTGCATCTCGAATAGATTGCAAAGCACCAGCGCTGAGGTCTTCATCATCAATACCAGTGGTAAATCCTAGAGATGTGCACGCTGCAATAGAGAGGCGTGTAAAGTCGTCAAGGAATTTAGCGCCAAGTTCTGGCCCATTGGTTTGAACGATTGCATCGAGAAGACGTCCGTCTTCTGCACCAATTGCCCGCTTGTCGAGTGTTCCTTCAACCATACCGTTCTTGACAATAACATCGTCATTTGAACGACTACGGAATCGCAAGTGAATGTTGTCAGGAATAATCAGAGATATGATATCTTGTCCACGGAAGCATTCCTTACCATTTTCATCTTCGACAATTTCAGGTAATTTGCCAGTCCATCCGATATTTCCAATCATTTCCAAACCGTGACGTCGATTGATAAGTGTCCCAGGGCGTGAAAGCAAGTAAGCTCCTGAAATGTGGTCGTGTATTCCACCAATCACTGCACCACCATATCGTGGGGTGAGGATGTGCTCTTGAACACGCATCAAAATCTTCGCTTCTGCACGTGCTTCTTCAGATTGAATAACGTGCAAGTTCATTTCGTCACCGTCAAAGTCAGCGTTGTATGGCGTACAAACTGCCAAGTTGAAACGGAAGGTATGCCCTTCCATAACTCGAACTTCGTGGACCATCATTGACATTCGGTGAAGCGATGGCTGTCGGTTAAAGATAGCAACATCGCCATCGATTAAGTGACGTTCAACAAGGAGACCTGGTTTTGGATTGCCGTTGCGGTCGATGGTTGAAAGACGGTCTTCAACCCGTGTTCGGTCGCCCCATTCATCGGAAGGGCTGCCACAGTGAGGGCAACTAATTTCCAAGTGTTCTGGGTGTGGGTCCGGATGAACTTTGTCTGCTTGAGCAAGTTCATGCATCCATCGGTAGTGAAGTTTGGCACGAGGGTCGTCTTCAGGAAGTTTCTGAGCATTCAGATCTTCGCCTCGAAGGTTCGCAAGTGTAGCCTCATCATCGACAACATAGGATGTTTCTTGAGAGCCATCAACTGGGTTGACGAAAATCTCAGGTTTGATTACAAGCCCTGGCAAAAAGTTCGGAGCAGGTAAGCATTGGTGCATATCTGGGCGGAGTGTTGTATCTTCATTGCACTCAGGGTTGTGACAGCGGAATCCAGCATTGATCAAACGGCTTCGTTGATTGATACGAACACGACGGTTGTCACCACGAATAATGTAGTTGACACCAGGGTGCACATCAGGACCACGTAGAATCATCTGTCTCATTTGTTCACGGTTACGGGATGTAACTCGAATAGGTACAGTCAATTCCTTTGCAATCTTCTTTGGAACACCAACTTCGTTAACACCCAAGTAAGGGTCAGGTGAAATAACTGAACGAGCACAGAAGTTAACACGCTTTCCAGACAAGTTACTTCGGAAACGTCCTTCCTTACCCTTCAATCGTTGTGTCAATGTTTTGAGCGTACGACCTGAACGGTGTCGTGCAGGAGGAATTCCTGAGGTTTGGTTGTCAAAGTAAGTAGTAATGTGGTATTGTAACAATTCCCAAAGGTCTTCAACAATCAATTGTGGAGCACCGGTGTCTCTGTTTTCACGAAGACGTTGATTAATTCGGAGAACATCGACCAATTTGTGGGTCAAATCGTCTTCTGAACGGTCTCCACTGTCAAGGGTAATGGATGGGCGAACAGTAATTGGAGGCACAGGGAGAACCTTGAGCACAATCCATTCTGGTCGGTTTTTCTTATCCATTCCAATGAAAATCAAGTGGTCGGATGGGATAGCACTGAGCCATTCACGGACATCGCGAGGATTTAGTTTGCGCTCAATCTCTGCTTTTCCTGCACCTTGAGATTCCAACTTTTCTTTGAAGGTCGTTGGTTTGTCCAGCATAATCTTACCTTGCATGGCTTGACAGTGCATACATTGTCCACGACGAGTTCCTGTGGTGATTTTTTCAACTTCCTTGATAATCTTAGAAAATTCTGTTGAACCTACACCGTGCTTAATCTGAATATCACGAATACGAGTTCGGTAGTAATCTTGTTCACTCAATTCCGGATTCGACGGGTGGGTGTTCTTGGTATCGTGCAACAAAATGTGACTGCACTTTGAACAGGTTGCCTTCAAAGCGGTCTTGATGAGATTTACGAAACCAATGTGAATCACTGGAAGTTCAAGAGCAATGTGGCCGAAGTGACCGGGAGACTCGTCATACTTACAGTTGTCAGTTGGACAAACCAATCCTGGTTCGATGACACCCATGTGAGGGTCCATCAATCCTTGGCGGTAAGCGTGTCCATCATCCTTGTATGTGTCTGCAGTCTTCACTTCAACAGCAGACATTTGTCGGATTTCTTTTGGCTCCATCAAGCCAAAGCGAATCTGAGCGATACGCTTTGGAATCATTGTATTTTTTTGGCTCATCTTCGGTCCTCCAGTTCAAGACGCATGGCCACACCTAAACTCTTCATTTCGTCTAGGAGCAGCTTGAATGCATAGGAAGTTTGTACTTTGTAGACTTCAGCGCCGTCGCCGTGAATTGGGCTGACGTATGTGCGACGCTTTGGATCATACCAAGCGATGTGACCTGATTGAGCACAAACATACATGTCAATACCATCAGATTCATCGAGAAGACGGTCTTTGATAACCATAGAAGCACCGTGTGCAATCAAACAGTCACGTTCCATTTCACCGAATCGTAGACCACCTTGGCGGGCTCTTCCTTCAGTAGGTTGGCGGGTGAGAATTTGGACACGCCCTCGGGAACGAGCGTGAATCTTGGATGAAACCAAGTGGTGCAATCGTTGGTAGTAAATACAACCAATGAAGATGTCAGCAGGATAAACTTCTCCAGTTTCACCGTTAATCATGGTTTCACGACCGGTGTGTGCAAGTCCATTTCGGACAAGTCCATCCCGGAGACTGCCTTCTTTTTCACCACGGAATGCAGTCCCATCAATACGACGACCTTCCATAGAACCGACTTTTCCACCAATCATTTCCAAAACGTGTGCAACAGTCATTCGAGAAGGAATAGCGTGCGGGTTAATCACCAAATCAGGAACGATTCCATCAGCAGTGAATGGCATGTCTTCAGGTTCTACAAGACGTCCGATGACACCTTTTTGTCCGTGTCGTGAAGCGAATTTATCGCCAACTTCAGGAACCTTGTGGCTTCGAACCATAACTCGGACCAAACGACCGGAATCAAGTGATTCAGTTACGTAAACATTGTCGACCCAACCCTTTTCGCCATGACGAACGAGCATTGAAGATTCTCGACGTTCTTGGGCAAGAAGGAAAGCACCGCCAGCTGATTCTTCAAGGAAACGAGGAGGGCTTGTTTTACCAACAAGCACATCGCCACCCTCGAGATACATCTCAGGCAATGGCAAACCGTCTGCTTCCAAATGTCGATAGGATTCTTCAGGTTTGAGTCCCTTGACTTCTTGCAGCGAACTACCTGGCTTTTCGATTTCTTCAACTTGACCACCAGGGAATCGGCGGCGTTCAGCGTTGTAAGTTCGGTTAAAGGTCGAACGACCAAGAGCACGGTCAACTGAACCTTTGTTCATGATGACAGCGTCTTGCATGTTGTATCCGTGAAGAGACATAATCGCTACGATGAAGTTTTGACCACCAGGACGTTCGTCGAAGTGAGTTGATTCCATTGCAGCGGTTCGAGTAATCGAGGTCTGTGTGTAATGCAATATGTGAGCACGCGTATCAGGGCGCATTCGGTAATTCGAACTTGGAAGTCCGATCGATTGCTTAACCATTGCAGTTCCACCGGTAACACGAGGTGTCGAGTTGTGCTCTGGGTAAGGAATGAGTGAAGCACAAACACCCAACACAAGTTGAGGGTCGATTTCACAATGCGTGTATTCTTCATCATACAACAATGGAACCGAAACTTCAGCAGATTCCCAATCACCGTTAGGCATGCGAACCCTTGCAAGAAGTTTTGCTTCAGTTGCACCTGGTTCTCCAAGGTTGACCCATTCGACATTTTCGTTGGTCAATGGACGTCCTTCAAATGGCCCAGATGGGATTGTTTCAGGTAGAACAAACGGTCTTGGTGCAATGAGAAGATCTTCTTCTTCCTCTGCATCGACCCATTCGACAACACCCTCATGAACCAAGTTCTTGAAGGTCATTTCGCCGTCTCTCAAAGCTTGAAGGTGTTCGCCAGTCAAGCGTGGCGCACCATCGTAGAGAATTACCAAAGGTCGCAGAATACGTCCCTTGTCGGTGTTGATGAAAATATCCTTATTTTCCTTATCGTGACGAATCGAGACTTCGGCAGGAATGGTTCCACGACGACGAGCGGATTTGAAATGGCGAACCAAGTTCTTTCCGTTCTTGTGGATACCATAGATGTCACCATTAACGTGAATACGGTCACCGGAACTCCAGTCTTCGAGTTCACTGTTAACATCAAGTTCATCGAGTTGTTCTCGAACTTCGACTTCACTGATGTGTTCAGAGATATCAATCATCTGAGCAGCGTTCTTTACAAGACCGCAGTTTTGGCCTTCGGGAGTCTCGTTAGGACACAAACGACCCCACTGTGTAGGGTGCAGGTCACGGGCTTCGAAGTGAGGTTGACTTCGAACCAATGGAGAAGTGACACGGCGCATGTGAGACAGAGATGCGAGGTATGTAGTTCTGTCAAGCAATTGACTGACGCCAGAACGTCCACCAACCCAGTTTCCTGTTGCAAGTGCGTGCATAATCTTTGAAGTCAATACGTCAGGCCGTAGGCATGATGTTATTTTCAACTCACGCTTACGGTTGTGGTGGCGTTCAAGTTGATATTTGAGGTCACGAGCAAGTTGTCCAGATGAAACACGGAACAAATCTTCGATAAGATCGCCAGCAAGACGAACACGCTTGTTCGCATAGTGGTCCTTGTCGTTTGGTTCACGGTTGGTCAAAGCCATTTCGAGAACTTGACGCACGATTCGTCCAAGGAAAATAGCCTTCTTTTTCCGATCGGTTGATTGGTCGCCCAAGTGAGGAAGTAGTTCACGGTCAAGCAATTGGTTAACACGTTGTTCACGATATTCCTTTTGTTGGCCAGCAGCAAATTTCTTTTGCAACCATTCATGAGCTTCAACCATCGATTGAACAGCATACTCTTCATTGTCGTTGACTTCGTTGAGGTTTGCCACGATATACTTGAATGTCTCAGTAGGTCCTGCAACTGTTTGGAACACTTCTTGGTCGTTTTCGATTCCAAGAGCACGCATCAACAACACAACAGGGATTGCAGTGGTACCAGCGGTGCTGATTTTCACCATGAGCATACCGTCACGGCGCTTTTCAACATTCAATGGTTTGCGCATTCCGTCTTTTTGAGAGAAAATCTTTGCGACTTCAGTTCGCTTTGCATAGCGCTTGTTAATTTCAACAGTAACTCGGTTTGGTGCGAGATCCTCCATTGAAATCAAAACACGTTCTGTTCCGTTGATGATAAAATAGCCTCCAGGGTCAAGGGGGTCTTCGCCTCGCTTTCGGAGCAAATCATCCCACATAGCAGAATCTTCAGTTGAGGTCGTAGGATACAATTGACGTTCACCAGCAATGTGCTTTGCATGGAGATTACATCGTGTTGAACGAACCATAATTGGCATACTTCCAACTTGAACGCCGCTTTCTACAGGAGAAGGGACACCGTTACGGGAAATTTGGAAATCAATAGTAACAGGAGACATATAGGTCAACTTACGAAGTCGGCATTCCATCGGCGTTGAAGGGTGTTCAGCACCGTTCGCTTCACGAATAGTTGGTTCACCGAGTTTGATGTTCTTCAAACGAATGGTGATGTCGTGATCGACAACGTCGAGTTTGATGTATCCACCATCATCATCAATGATTTCTTCATCCGTTCCAACACGAATGTTGCGGATGATTTTTTCCATACGAGAGATGGTGTTGTCGCCTGACGGAATACAGTCGTCATAGGAAGCGAGTTGGTGGTTAACGAGGCTACGTTCTTTGAAAAATGATTGAATAATTTCTTGCATGCTAAAACCTCCCCTTAGTTACCCTCTACAATAAGTCGATAAGCAACTGTCCTACCCGCAGATGGGGACTTGCGGATAACTTTCAGTACGCGGTCGGCAATCCAACCTGCGGCGAGTGGTTTGTGTTCTGGGTCAGCAGCAAGACGGGCATTGTCTTGTGCTTCTGCCATTTCCTTGATGACTTGAACGACGGGGTCGCTGATGAGAATTTTTGGCAACCATTCCTTGGCCAATCGTGGCTCACCTGTTTCATCATCTGGTTGAACCATTTCCCAAGGAGCGAGAGCTTCACTCTCGATTGCAAATTGGTCTTCAACCGAAATGTTTGCTTCACCAACCAATTCTTGGTGAGGGACTAAGATATGATTGAGTGCATTGAATCGCATGGTGATTTCAGGTCGGTCGAAATCGTCGATTGCCTTGGCACGGATAGTGATTTTCTTGCTCTTCGATTTTGAACGTCGACGAGAGCCTTGTTCAGCGATAACCGCCATGGTGCTGATGAATTGTTCTGAATCTTTTGAAACACCAAGTGTGGAAGCGACTTCATCAGAAGACATCGCCTTGATGTCTGTCATGTTTCGGTCAGTAGCCAGTTTGTGTGCAAATTCTTCGGAGACTCCAAGCTCCATGAGTCGTTTCTTTGTTGCGCTTTTTACTACCATCCTCATACCCCGCTCAGGCCCAACTATACGAGCCGGAAGCCCAGTCAGGCGGGCCTGACGGGGTTCGAACCCGCGACCATCGGATTAAAAGTCCGACGCTCTACCTGACTGAGCTACAGGCCCAAAATAGCAACTTGGGCTTTTTGGCCGACTTTCCAACTGTTCTTATACCTTGCGCAAGCCACAGTTGGTGCGTTTTTGTAGAGGAGTTCATGCATTATGCACTATATTGAAATGACAAAACATAGGTTTTGGCCTCGGGTTGCACGATTTTGTTGAATTGGATAGTCATAAAGGCTCAGAAAGGTTGGCCCGAATCGAACCATATGGATGATGATGAATTCTTCGGGTCAAATGACGCCGAGCAAGAAATTTCGCGATTAAATCGGGTCGCAAAGCATCTAATTTGGACCACGCCACAAAACCGAAAAATAGACTTGATTATTCCACCGACAGTTTATCCTCCACGAGAGGATACCGACCTGCTTGCAAAGACCATTTCCAGTATTCCAAACCCAAGCGGAAAGCGGCTGTTAGAAATTGGTTGTGGTTCGGGTGCAATTTCACTTTTTGCCGCACAATTAGGGTTCTCAGTCACCGCTTGTGACATCAATCCTTATGCAGTTGCAAGCAGCCGTGATTCCGCACAACAAAATAACATAGAAATCGATGTTCGAGAAGGTGGGCCCGGGCCTGAAAGTGATGGGAGAGTGCGTCAATGGTCAGGCGATTTTCCACACGACGTGATTGTGTGGAATCTACCATATTTAATTCCCGAAAAAAATTCACAACATCTCGGACCTCTAGAAGAGGCGGCTCTTCTTGACACAGATGAAAAGGGTCTTGTAAGTCGTCTATTAAATCAACTGAATACAAACAATATTTTGGCCGATGATGGAGTGATATATCTCCTCGTTTCTCAAAACGAGAAAGGTATTGCTGCTCGTCCAAACTGTCTTCGAAATGGTTTTGCTGTTCGCACGATTGCGCAGCACCAATTTGATGATGGTGAACAACTGGCAGTTCTTGGAATTTGGCGGCCATTTCACGGCAATTCAAATATCTTCAAGGCTGAGATTGATTCCACAAATTCTTCATTACTATCATCTGAAAATGTTGAAGGTGATTTCTTGCAGGCTGGACGTCAATTGATGGGACACGGACGCCGTGGTCGTGCATGGTCACACGAAGATATCGCTTTTGCTGGGTCATGGGTGATTCGCGAAAATTGTGAGCGACCAAATCCTGGTCTACTCCAACTCCAGGGTGGCTTGGCACTATATGACGCGATTTTCGCCCTGCTGGGATCTACCCAAAACCTCGTATTAAAATGGCCAAATGATATTCTGCTCAAGAAGGATAACCAACTTCGCAAAGTGGGTGGAATCTTGGTCGAAAGCGTCAGCCGTGGTAAATCCTCGCGCATTGTCCTTGGTATTGGCTGTAATGTTCATTCAACAAAGGCGCAAAAAGAGGGTTATTCTATCGCGTATTTACGGGAGTTAGATGAACAGATATCTCTCGATGATTTCCAAGTTGTAATTCAAGCATCGGTTGCCTCCTGGTTTGAACAAAAACAGGGAATTAATCAACCCAAAAATATGGAGATTATATCACTCTATAAATCAAAATTCTCCGAAGGAATTGATGCCCTTGGCACATCACTCTATAGAAATAGAGAGAT
>JABJFI010000013.1 GCA_018662825.1 Methanobacteriota archaeon
AGT
Organism: Methanobacteriota archaeon; assembly: GCA_018662825.1. Classification (GTDB taxonomy): domain Archaea; phylum Thermoplasmatota; class Poseidoniia; order Poseidoniales; family Poseidoniaceae; genus MGIIa-L1. Next base: position 4 of record JABJFI010000013.1, read on the forward strand.
GTTGCACTTCGGGATGCGAAGCTTGAACGAGCAATTCCTGGCCAAGAAGTCGGAGTTACCTTGAGAATTTTAGCAGACGGTGCTTGGGGCGTTCATTCGACCACCGATCTAATCTCTTTACCATCTCAAATTGAATCGACAGTTAGGTTGGCTAAAGCTGTAGCAGCACGCCGTTCTTCCAAAGACAAACCCGTACAGTTAGCAGAAGTACCAATCCTTGAAGACGAAATACATTGGAAACCAAAGAAAGATGTTCGGAACACGGATTTACAAACGAAAATTGACCATTTGAAAACGCTTCATGACAGTGCAGCAGACGATGATAGCATAATCTCAGTTACTTGTGGTTGGAGTGATGAACACCTCCATACTGAACTGATGAGCAGTGAAGGAATGAATCGAGTTTGGTCTTTTCAACGTTCACTCATCAATGCAAGCGTGACTGGCCGGGATGGCGATGAAGTAGTTTCCTATAGAACGAGGCATGGCGGCGAAGGTGGTCTTGAAGTCATCGAGCAATGCGATCTAGGACAACTTGGCGAATCTGCACGTATAGCAACGCTACGCTTGCTTAAAGCGGAACGAGCACCTTCAGGTAAATTACCACTCATAGCAGACCGTGACCTAACTGGGGTTTACATTCACGAAGCACTAGGTCATCCGTGTGAAGCAGACCTTGTTGCTGCTGGTGATTCATGTCTTGATGGGAAACTCGGACAGAGTATTGGAAATGATATCGTTACGGTCGTTGATGACCCAACAATACGTGGAGGATATGGCGCTCACCCAATAGATGATGAAGGACTTGACACCCGTGAAAAGAAACTCATTCAGAATGGTGTGCTCACAGAATACCTCAATCATCGAGAAACAGCACACCACTTTGGTTTGGAACCAAATGCAGGTGCAAGGGCCCAAGATGGCTTGCACCACCCACTTGTTCGCATGTCCAATACACTTATTCAAGGCGGTACTCACAACGATATCGATGAACTGATGGAAGATATTCAGTATGGTGTTTATGCTTGTGGCTCTCGAGGCGGTCAAGTCGATACCGGCCGAGGCTCGTTCCAATTTGCCGCCCAAGAAGCATGGTTAATTGAGAACGGAGAACTCACACGTCCATTGAAAGATGTGAGTGTCAGTGGATTAACGCTTCAAATCCTCAAAGATGTCGATGGCCTAACTAGAGATGCTCGTCTTGCAGCCCCTGGTTTCTGTGGTAAAGGTCAAACGGTACCTGTTGGCGACGGTGGCCCGACGATGCGAATTTCTCAAGCGCTGGTGGGATGAAGATGTTACCAGATGATGCAGTAGACCGAATCGCTGAGGGTTGCCGGCAAATCGGTAAACTCTGCCAAAATAACGAGATTCAGCAGTGGGAAATTGTTGCAACTCAATCTTATGGCCACAGTATCGATATTGAAGCAGGAAAAATTTCTCTTGCTGCTGGTGGCGGCGAAGGTGGTTATGGAATTAGGGTGGTCGAAGATGGACGTTTCGGTTATGCATATCTTGTCGATATCGGCTCTGCGGATAATGCCATCCAACAAGCACGCGATATTGCCAAAGTATCTCCGTCAGTGGCCGGTTTCCTCCTGCCAAGTGAGCAAAAAGCCGACAAAGTTGCAGGATTATTGGATAAGAATATCCTGAGTATTAGTCCCGAAGATCTCTTGGAACAAGCAGATGCGATATTGAGTGAAGTTTCTTCTCTCGATGAAAGAGCAGTTGTCACTGGAGGCGGATTGGGCGTTGGAGCGAGCGCTGGTGCGATTTATTCAAGCGAAGGAATCGAGTCGAGTGGTGTTACAACTTCTCATGGAATTGGGGTTCAAGTTTCTATTGATGCCGATGATGAATTAACCAGTTCATTCGAAGGTGACTCGAGTCGTCAACGTCTGACAAATGTCCCTGATTGCGTTGCAGTTGCCGTAGATTGGGCACAGAAGACTCGAGGGCCTATCGAAGTAAATACCGATGCTCACGATACTCCTGTTTTGATGACCAGTGAAGGATTCTCTCCATTGTTTTCGATGGTTGTTCCTTCCGCAATTCGTGGAGACCGATTGGTTCGCAATGAATCCTTCTGGTCCGGTAAACAAGGTGAATTGGTACTGGCCAATGACCTTTCACTAATCGATGATGGAAGATTAGAGGGAGGCAAATCAGCCTCTTCTCGCGATGGTGAAGGTGTTCCAACTCGTTGTCAAACATTGGTCGAAAATGGGCGTCTAATAGGGTCGCTCTGGTCGACAAGAGATGCTGCACAACAAGTAGCTGAAGGCCGTATTGAGCAGGCTGAATCCAACGGTTGTGCGGTTCGAGGAGGACATCAAAGTCCACCAAGCACCGGATGTGCGGATTTGCAAATGGTATCTTCTCAGAAAAGTTCCTCCCAAGATGCTCTTCTTGAGCGCATGCAAGACGGTTATATCGTTCACAGCGTCATGGGTGCCCACACAGCGAATCCAACCAGTGGTGATTTTTCGGTTACTTCTAGCACATTGCTGCGAGTAGAAGGCGGCGAAATTCTTGGCCCAGTTAAGCAGGCAGGTTTGTCGGGTAATTTGGCAAAAGCACTTTCTCAAGAGGTCTATCTTGGAAATGATGTTAGAGTACAAGGCTCTTACTCATCCGGCAACATGCATCTCCCGGATGTGTTATTGATGCAAGGGCTCCGAATCAACCCTGTCTAAGTCTCTCAGTCACTTGTTTTGACAATCCAGTCAAAGCAAAAAACATCACGGCATTCTTTATGGCCTGTCGTCTCTCCTATACTCATCCATGGAGGTCAAGGGAGTGTACAGTCTCAACCAAAACGCACGAAAGCCCGCAGCCTGTTCTCCGTACAGGCCCCGAACGAATACGCCTGGCGGAGGTCTTTGCGATGTCTGAAAAATACGAAACGCATGTAAAATCAATACTTGCAGAATGCCCGGATGCAGATTCTGAAGAAATATCCGCAGCCTTTGCAAAATACGAGAAAGAATTCTTTATTCCTCCTCAAGACGCTATGCGCTCAATACTTCGTCGTTTCAAGGGTGATATAGCACCGACTCCATCTTCCGGTTCCTCGTCGTCTTCCTCCACCACCAAACCGACACGCAAGGTAAGTCGCCTCAGTGAACTGAAAGGTGATGATCGTGACATCGAAATAGAAGTTGAAATCATTTCGCACAATATACGTGACCAAATGATTCGTGGTGAACAAAAGCAAATCGCCTTTGGCCTTCTTGAAGATAATCCTTGGGAAGAAAATGGTGAAAAGAACCGTTGGGAATACAAGGACTGGGGCCCAAATACAAACATCACCCCAGGTTCGGTCGTTCGAATCGAAGGTGCTTCAGTTAACGAATACCAAGGAAAGATGTCCTTAAACATCAACCAATCAACCCGTATTGCTGTGGTCCGAGAAGGAACTCGACCAGTGGTTGCACCAGGAGAGCCACAGGACATCTCAACTTTACCTGCAGAGGGGTATGTTTGCATTGTTGGAAGAATTCTTGCTGCACGTCCAGACCAGATTCACCGTAAAGACGGTTCAGGCTCCATAGACATCGTTCGAGGTCGGTTGGCAGATGAATCTGGAACCATTGGTTTCCTCTCTTGGGAGCCATTTGACCATGAAGTTGGAACGCTTCTCAAGATTGAAGGCGCACAAGTGAGAACATTCCGTGATACACCCGAACTCAATTTCGGTCGAACTTCGAAAATCGAAATTTACCATGACAAGAACTTCGCAGATACTGAAGAACTTTCCGAAAAGACAGTCCTTACGGTCTCCGAATTACGAGACGGTGCACGAGATGTTGATGCTGTCGTTCAAATCACCGAGTGGGCAAAACGTTCGTTTACTCGAGATGGGGAAGAACGCTTCCTATGGTCGGGTCAAATCGCAGACCCAACTGGTCGTTGTCGTATGAGTGCATGGAATGAATTACCTATCTCTGAAGATAAATTGCCAATCACCGTTCGCCTCAAAGGAGTACGTGTAAGGGCTTGGCAAGGGGTCCCAGATATCACTGTTGATACGACAGACCAAGTTGAGATTCTCGATGCTCCACCCTGGGATAATGACCTGGATTTGAAAAATCATACCGTTGAGGTTGCTTTACATGACCTTTCAGCCGGCCCAAGTCGTGTTGGAATTTCTACCAGTGCAATTGTGGTCAGTGTCCGTGAAGATTCTGGCTTTATACAAAGGTGCACAGAATGCCGGCGCGTTCTCCGTGAAGGGGCTTGTGCCGAGCATGGTTCAAATGACGGCAACACCGATGTTCGTCTCCGTTTGGCCATTGACGATGGCCGCTCTAGTGTCTCACTTTTGACTAATAAAGAAGCTACACTGGGCCTTCTTGGGATGGATGAATCACAACTTCAAGATGCGGTTAATGATGCAGGACAAGTTGCTTTTGTCCAATCTTTGCGTGGAAAAATGCTTGGACGCAAGATATCAGCATCAGGGCGAACCATAGTTGATGAGCAAGGTGCTATGCTGCTTGCAGATGGTGCATCTCTCGTTGAAGAAGACGCAGGACTACGGGCGACTGAAATTCGTGCTCAATGGAGGGTTGCTTGATGCAATCTAGCGGTCGTGCAAAACGACAACCTGCGTGGCATATGCTTGCCTCGGAATTCAGTGAAGCATCTCTCAACGAGAAAGGCTCAGGTGAATACGACCCCTCGTTCGTTATTACCAAACTCGGTGCAAAAGTCAACAGAGTGGTTGTAGCAGGGCTCTTAGAACGCCTTGAAGTTCGAGAAACATCCAATGGTTCAACACTCTACCAAGGTCAAATGCGTGACCCTTCTGGTCTGCATTACTTTTCAGTCGGAGATTATGCAAGTGAATCTATGCGCGAACTAACCCTTAGTTTAGTAGAGAAAACGGAAGTTGGTGAACCAGTACTTCTTCTTATGGTTGCCAAATCTCGATGGTACCAAACCGATGAGGGTGCAATATACACATCACTTCGCCCAGAAGAGGCTTGTGAGATTGATGCTCAGCAATACGCCCTTTGGCTGACTAGAACATGCGAAGACACACTCCAAAGAATGAAGCACTTTACCGATTCCTTGGCTGCTGAACCAACACGAGAAGGTTTGGTAAATGCTGGAGTCCCTGAACACATGATAGATGGACTACTCGTCTCTCGTAATCATTACGGTGAAATTGATATTGAAAATTATACCCTCAATATCATGCAGGCATTGGACATCGCGGAAGGACGTATGGAGGCAGCTAGCCAACCGGTTGCTGCACCAACCCCTCGAACCGATGACGATACAGATGAATCGTCTCCAAGCGGAGAATCAGAAGTTAAGGATTCAATCATTTCAATAATCGAGCAACTCGACCAAGGTGACGGTGTTGATTTTGAAACTGTATTGACCAATGCAGTTGCACGAGGATTCGACCGCAGTCTAGCGGAAGAAAAGCTCGATGAACTTTCAAACGAAGGAACACTTCATGAACCAAGATTTGGTTGGTTTAGAATAGTGGCTTGATGATTTCCGCCCCCAACATTGAAGTCCTTGCCACTGCGTGGCTAAATTAGAGGTAAAGAAATGGCTGGCATGGATTTTTTTATTCGCCCCGCATCTGGAACGACAAGTGCAGATTGGGTTCGTATTCCCAATTGTGACATGAAAGTGCGTTTGACACGCCGTCTAACCCGCACTATTATTCGTGGTGAAGAGGGTGATGATTTGCACGACGAAGGTTCAGAATCGGCAGCATACAGCGTTACAGGCGAAATCACGCTCGATGATTACAAGCGTGTTTTGTCTATGTTCCGTTCCGGCCAACCATACATCCATGACCCATTCGAAGAACGTGATGTGAAAGTGATTTTCGCCTCAATGGAATACGATGGTTCAAATGAAATGTTTACATTCGAATTACTCGAAGATATTGTGTGAGGTGATTCTATGCGGAAATTGGATGAACAGAGAGAAATTCTCTATGTCATCCGAACAATGGATGTCTTGATGTCTTCCGGCGTCGGTCTAGAAGCAGCGATTCACACAATCGGCAGTGGTGGATATGGAATTATTTCTGAAGACTTCTCTGACATGATGGGGCGTTTGCGTAAAGGAAGCAGTCGCGGACTAGGGCCTGAATTGAAATCGCTCATGAATAAAGCAGATTCTGAGGGATATCGCCGCCTTATCAACACAATGTACACGAATGTCACACAGAATACTGACATTATTGAAACAATAAGAAAACAAGGTTCACGTATGGAAAATGAGCGAACTGAGTCGGTGAAGAAGTACATCGAAGAACTCGGTGCAGTCCCGGAAACGCTTCTTTCTATCGGCATGATAGGACCTATTATTCTCGCTATTGCTGGACTTGTTCCACAGATTATGGGTGGCGATTTAGGAACATTCATGCAATTACCTCCAACCTCAACCATTAATTCCGTCGTGAATGGTGGGCTGATTGTGACCTTGTTTGGAATGTTCATGATTGGTTTGAAAGCACACACAAAGGACCCGGGGTTGTGATTTGATGTTGTTCGGACTCATTGAAACATTCAACGAAAATCTCTTGTTATTGGTACTTGTTGTCTTTGGAGTTGCAAGCGCTGCAGGAGGAATCCCTCCTATGCTTGAGCGTACAAGGCGCCGTACTATAGAGAACGCACTTCCATCCTTGCTCGAATCACTTTCCGATTCTGTGGGGGCTGGAAGAGGCATTCAAGAATCAATGATGGAGCAATCAAGAACTCTCCCCGGAGTTCTTGGAAAATTACTCAAAGAAACACTAGAAGAAAGCCATTCTTCATCTTTTGATGCTGCTCTTGCTGCTTTTTCTGCAAAAACACGTTCTTCACAAGTTCAACGTGTGATGGTTCTGATTCAGACTGCCATCGATCAAGATGCACCACTTCAGGGCATTCTTTCTGATTTAGCAATGGATTACGAGCGTCTTAATGACCTCATGAACAAGCGCGAAGAGGAATTATTGGGCAGAGGGATATTGATTGTTCTTTTCATCTGCATCGGCTTACCAGTTCTCATCGCCTTTATCGTTGGCTTATTTGCTCCTGCTAGCAGAGGCTTTCAAATCGATTCTTTCAATGTCACATTTTCATTATTCTTTGGAGCAGCATCTGCAATTGCAATTGGTGTTTCAGGACGAATGCTCGGTCGATTCAAAGATGCACTTTGGTGGATGCCAGGTTGGATTGCTTTTTCTATGAGTCTCTATCTAGGGGCAGTCATAATGATTGGAGGATGAAAAAATGAGCGAACAAGTCTTAGCACAATACGGCCGAGTGACAATTTATACTGAAGAAAACCACCCTTCACCGATTTACCATGTAGATGGTGCAGTTGAGCCGAACCCATATGGCGATATTGCCGTTCTTTTGGAAGATGATGCACTTGAAGAAGTGATGTACAATGGTGGGACTCAGTGTGTGAAAATCGCTCACCGAGACCACGGTATGTGCCGTACAAACATTTGGATTGATGATGATTCTGGAATTCAAATTGCCAAAAACATCGCTGCTTTTACCAATGTTCCGCTTGGAGATGGCCCAGGACTTGTGCCAATTTTTGATGGAAGACTCCCAGATGGTTCACGTGTAAACGGAACTATCCCGCCCGTCACTCCAGATGGCCCTACTCTCACCATTCGTAAATTCCGTGAAGACCCCTTGACAATGATTGACCTAGTCAAATTCGGTACTGTTAATGCCCGCCTTGCGGCAATGATGTGGGTTTGGATCGAAGGACTTGATAGTCGTCCTGCTAACTTTGTTATTGCAGGAGGAACCGGTTCTGGTAAAACAACCACCCTAAATTGCCTCGGGATGTTTATTCCTTGGCATCGTCGTTTGCTCACTGTAGAAGATACCGCTGAATTGCAAGTCTACCACGACCACTGGCTTCGTATGGAAACTCGACGAGAACGCCCAGATGGGACAGCTGAAATCGACATGAATGATTGCTTGAAGTCAAGTCTCCGTATGCGACCTGACCGAATCATTGTTGGAGAAGTTCGTGGGCCTGAGGCAGCAACTTTGCTTACCGCCATGAACACAGGCCACGATGGCTCATTCGGTTCACTGCACGCAAACACAGCTCAAGAAACAGTAACTAGAATGATCAACCCACCGATGAATGTTCCACCGATTATGCTCAGCGGTCTTGATCTAATAATCATCCAAGCACGACTTCACGTTAATGGGAAAACCGCTCGTAAGATTACTGAAGTTGCGGAGATTGCTGGAATGGAAGGTGACAAACCTCGATTAAACATTATCTGGAAATATAATGCTGCTACCGACCAAATTGAAGAAACCGGAATCCCTTCGAAACTCCGTGAAATTATTTGTAAAGCAGCTGGTGTTTCACCGGATATCTTCGAAAAACACGTTTCACAACGACAAGCAATTCTCAAAGATTTGGTACAACGTGACATCCACGACATTCAAACAGTAACACAAGTTATCCAAAACTTCTACGCATCTCGTTGAAGAGTTTATCCTCGAAGACGTGCAAGCAATTCGTCGATTGCATCTATTTTCCCACGGACTGAATTGAGACGGTCAGAAGCATCACTGACTGATTCAGCAATGACTAATTCTTCATCAGTTTCTACTTCTTCTTCTCCCTGTGGTTTGAATGCTTGAGCAAGAGCCTTGAGTTCTGTGACAATTGCATCGACTTGGGTGTCAGAAATCATTATTCCTGGTGCAATGCGAGGGATTTCTGAGGGCGAAATAAATCCTAATTCAGCTCCAATTATTCCTGCGCAAGCAAGAACACGTGGCCGTAAATCAACCGTATTCACTTCGTAACCTCTCGATTCAAGGAATCGAATGACTAAGGCTTGTTGTGAGTCGGAGAAACTCCCCTCACTTGATTCGAGAACTGTTTCAACGAGTTCTTCAAATCCGGCAATATTTCTCTCAAGTCGATCAACAGTCATACGCTCGATGTCAGTTAGATGAACAGCACCATGTTGCAATACTCGAAGAATACGGTTACGTCGAGCGATTGAAGGGTCTTGAAGTGCTTCAGCCTGGTGGATTTCCACATGGAGGTCGAATAGTGCATGAAGCCTACCAGATACACTAGGAATTCTCAAATCGAGACCCATTCCATGTCCAATTTCTTCGAATGACATTCTGGCCTTGACCAAATCGCCTTCTGATGATGCAAGTGTATTGTTCAATTGATCACGGAGCATATCGCGGGCATTTTCGAAATTTCGTAATGCTTCACGTTCTCGCCAAGAATTTGGCATTGCGACCACAGCATCCTTTTCAGTTTGAGAACGGAATTCTAATTCCATCATTGTATTGCGAATTCCATCACTAACTGCTGGGATTTCTACAGCAAATCCATGGCTTGAAAGACTTTGGATAAATGCTTCCAAATCATCAGTGTCACTGGTACTGCTCACCGCTAAGTAATCTCTTCCAGCCGCCTCAATTTCTGCGGCACGAGCAGTTAATTCAAGCAGCACTGCTTCGACTTCTAGGCTGTGTTCAACTACTTCTGCCACATGGGCACTTTGGACCATTGCTGGAGCATCAACCACATCAAGAGAACCCTGCCCTGCACGTAGTGCATCATCAATTGATGCAGCAATAGGTGCCCGAGAGATTGGAATCCCTTCTTGAGCTAATTCAGTTCGCATTTCAGTCTCTTGCTCAAAAGTCCATCCTTCCGGATGTTGTGAAACAAAGTTTTCTACTGTTTCAATAACAACATCTTGCTCGGTAACACTTTTTGTTTCAGGAGATTCATTCTTTGAATCTTCACTTGGAATTGGAATTGCGACAACAGAATCGCCACTGCGTGGGCGGCGCAGGCTTTTCTTGACTTTACCCCAGCCACCTTGCTGATAGGCTAATACGCCTGCGACACGAACGAGTAGTGCTTGTTTATTGCCAGAAAGAGGTAGTTCCAAAATTTTGCACATTTCATGCAATTGGTCACGAGTCATTGAATCAAGTGATTCAGGTACGAATTGTTTTGGGTCTTGATTGAGGTGAAGATACAGGCGTTGGCGACGAGCCCGAACTGAGCCTGATTTTTTGATTCCAAAAATCCCTAGGATTTCTCCAATCTCTGCATTCATGAGATTCTTTATTCCCTCTGGAGAAAGGTCCCATTCATCCAATATAAGATGCTGAATCAATCGAGCCCGAACAACTTCGACTGAGCCTTTTTTGGGCAAATTATAGGTGGCAGCCAACTCCTTGAGCCCATCAAATCGTGCTTGATAGAGTTCGTTCAAGAGTTCGCCTTTTGCAGTCACTGCCTCACCTACCGTTGACTTTCGGTTCAAAGGGGTATATGTGTCTTCGCAGTGTTGAGGTAAAAAAAAGGGCAGTTCTTCGACTGTTTACTCCTTTCCATATGCCTGTATCATTTTCGATTTTATCCAATGCTTTGAAGAGTATGAGTAACAGGATAGTTGCCATGGCGAGAACCGTTAAGGCTACCAAGGCCGGACTCAAGGAGGCAAATTCACTTTCAGAATCCTTGCGGGAACTTGTCTGGACTGATTTGAAAAATCAGTATGGTGGTTTTGAGGAAATGCTTTCTTCACGAATTCAGGGCGCTGAAGAAGCAATTCTCGATGGAACAAAAGGAAAGTTAGCCATAATTGCTGGAATCGGTGTTATGCGAAAGAATCTGGAACAAGCCCAACGTCGATTTTCTCGTTCAAATGATATTGAAGAATTACGTGCTTTTTTAGTAGATCTTGGGGAACGTATTTTTCGCCTAAGAGTGGCCAATGATAAAATCGTCGAATCACTAAAAGCGGTTTTGAATCCATCTCTCAGTGCTATTGAAATTGTTGAAAAGTTTGCTTCTGATATACAGCGTTCAGCTGGAACCTGGGAACGAAATGGTCGTGAAATAGATGAAGCCATTCTAGAATTGTGTGATGAACACGAACCCGCTGAAATTGGTGACCTTGAACATTACATTACAAAACAGGGATACGGTTCACTGCTCGAAAGACCAGTTCATTCTTCTTCTGAAGAAGATGCTTGAACCGCGTCAAGATTCAGTAAGGCTGGCTTAGCAAGATTAAATTCATCAGGTAATCCTGGCAACTTACGAATCATTTCTTCATGTTCCGATTGCATTGTTTCGAGCAGGATTTCAAATTCCTTGAGAACATGAATCATACCCATGTGACTATCTTCAACGGTACAAATACGTTCTGCGCTTGCCGAAACGGTTCCATGGAAATTCAAAGTTTCCATCTTCATTTGGATCCTTCGTTCCTTGGAATCAACATCATTTCTAGGCACTGAATGAGCCCATTTTGATGTTCCAGTTTTGTTTTTAGTATCTGATGAATCTAAATAGACTTCACTTGTGAACTCGTCTTCGGAACGTTGTGCTTCTTTGAGAATGGTCTTGAACTTTCGTTGTTCCACAAATATCCCAATAATCGGGTGTAAATTATTTGGCAGTGAATCAAGTAATGCAGATTCAATACGATGCGCAATATATGCTCCGGAGTCGCCCATTTGTTGAACAGTATCTGATGGGAAGCGAGAGCGCGAGACTAGCAAGGTGAACCCATACAAAGGTGGTGGAATGAAATGAGTTCGCTCAGGATTCTCTCTTTGAAGTCCGAGTGTATGGCGGCGTGCTTTGTATTTGAGTGCAGAATGTTCAGCACGTGAAACCACGAAACCCTCCAACAACTCATCCTGGCGACATTCTTCTATCCAATGAATTCTGTCGAGGTCATCTAGATTGAGGTAGTCATCGAGTTTGCCAATTCGGTCAGCAAATTGTTCACCAGTTAACAACACAAGGTCACTACGTAGACGGCGCATTTGTCTTCGTAAAAGTTCATTATCACAAACGATGAGTGCTTCTGGGTACAGGTATTCCGGCTTATCATCAGATACGAGAACCCATGTTGGTTCTCGGCGAGGTAAAATTGTCGCTATGGACAAACCTTCAACATTGTGATTTCTCCAATCTAGTGCACTCATTGCAACAAGGTCACCAGTACCATTCTTGAGTGCCTCTATTGCTGACTCAATATGGGGCAGTTGGCTTAATTTAAAATCGAAATCCTTACGATTTTGTTCAATGCTACGCTCGATTTGTAGGCGAACACCATCATGGCGTGATGCAGTGGTTAAGACTTCAAGTCGAACCCTTTCTGACAACACATCACCTCGGCGAGGATGACTCCTCACATTACAAGGCCGGAGACTACGGGTTAAGAAGGGCACCCTTGTAGGATAGTCGTGGCGAGTATTGAATTGGATGTCAGCGACCGCCTCGAATCGATGCGCAATTTGGTTAATAGTGAGCTTGAAGCATTGATTGAAAAAGAAAAAAAGAATGGTTCTGGGCAAGTTGCTGAACTTTGTTCTTCTGTCATTTTTGCAGGAGGAAAACGTCTTCGTCCGCTTTTATTACTCATTGCTTACGAGGTTGCAGGAGGTAAAGTAATCGAAGATGTAATGCCGCTTGCTTTGGCTTTAGAAATGATTCATACGGCTACTCTTGTGCATGATGACATCAACGATCAAGCATCACATCGTAGAGGTGTAGAAACAATTCATTCACGGGTAGGGCTCCCCAAAGCGGTCATCGCAGGTGATTGGTTATTTTCACTCGGTTTTTCGCTCGCAGGTCGATATGATGAGAACATTGTTCGCAATGTGGCTAAATATTGCGCGGACATAGCTGTTTCTGAATTCGATCAACTTGACCATGTTCTTGACCTTACCACTTCACCAGAGGATTATCTGGGCATTGTTCGCGGTAAAACAGCAGGGCCTTTTGCTGTAGGGTGCTATGCTGCAGGAATTATTGCAGGTCTTTCTAACGAGGATGCATCCCTACTTCGAAGTTTTGGCATGGATTTTGGAATCGCCTTCCAATTGGTTGATGATTTACTGGACTTACGCGGTGATGAACGGATGGGCAAACCAAGAGGTGCTGACGTCCTTGAAGGTAAAATGACTCTTCCATTAATTCATGCATTAACGCTTTCCCACGGTGAAAGAAGGCAACGTCTTGCTCAAATTATTGAAAACTTCACCGATGATAACTTTGATGAATTGATGACTTTACTCAACCATTCAGATAGTTTACATTATGCCGAAATATTGGTAAAAACTCATCTTGAGAGAGCTATTTCTAACCTCGAGCATTTCCCTGAAAGTGATTCAAAGACCATGCTGCTTGCTGTTACAGACTATGTCAAGCGACGAAATATGTGAGGGATTCAATGACCCGTAAAGAGGTTGAACACCGTCAAGTAATCATTGTGGGGGCAGGTCCTGCGGGTTCAGCATGTGCTCAACGCTTGGCTGAGGACAATATTGATGTCTTGGTCATAGAACGCCGAGAAATTGTAGGGAATCCTGCTCAGTGCGGTGAATGTATCCCGAATTGGGGGGAGGTAATTGGCACCTTTTCACATCTTGATGACCATAAATGGTTGAAAGATTATTTTGAATTTCCTAAACGCTTACGCCTTCATGACCTCGACAACATGCGAGTTTTTCTACCATCTGGAAAATCCTTTCATTTTGAGTTAGATGCTTTTGCAGGCCATCGATTACACTTTGATGGATTCCTTTGTGACAAAGCGATAAATGCGGGCGCAGAAGTACGTACTGGTGAAGCGATGACTAACATTCAACATCAATCGAAACTCAACCGGGACCTGTTAATTACTTCTGATGGGCGTTATTCTTTCGACTTCTTAATTGATGCAAGTGGTTCATTGGCGCACGTGTCGCGCTTGCGCCACGGAGATGATAATCGCTATAGACCAAGAGACCAAGTCCCTACAGTTTATGCCCAAGTCCAAGGTAATGTACCGGAAACCTTTGATGTTTTCTTGGGCTCAGTAGCACCTTCAGGTTATGCATGGATTATCCCAAAGGGACCAGATACCGCCAATGTTGGCCTCGGTGTACGTGCTGGTTACTTGGAAGGTAATTTGAAAGAACATTTGACAGAATTTTGTGCTTCTTTGAATTTTGAAATACTCTCCTGGGGTGGAGGTTGGATTCCGATGGGTGGCCCAGTAAAATCCATGGTCGATGGCACGACATTGGCCATTGGAGACGCTGCTGGTTTGGTCATGCCAAGTAACGGAGGCGGTATTTCACAAGCGATAATTTCTGGATGTTTTGCAGCTGAAGCGATACTTGACAATCTGGGCGATGGGACGCCATTACTAATGTATGAAACCCGAGTGAGGGCATCAATGGGAAGGGCATTGAAGAATTCACTTCGTTCTAAGAAAATGGGGTATGCCTTCTTCAAAGGTGACTTGGTCACAGAAACATTGTTGAGAATTCTTGGCCCAATTGGCGGAATCAAACGGGCCATGGAGTGCGATAAACCGATGTGGCTTTTCTGAGTAGTTGGGAAAGGGGACTTCGAACCTTGTTTTGAAACGGTTGGTTCAAGTCCTATCGGTGCTACAGTGGTTTCATGCGCAACTTGCGGAGGTCGTCAAACAACGAGGCTGTTAGCCCCGTTATTGCAACCGTATTGCTGCTTGCAATCACCGTTATGCTTTCCAGTATGGTGTTTGTTTTGATGCAAGGAGCACTGACCACTGCGGAGAAACCTCCTGCACAAGCAACAGTTAGCGTTCGTGGATTATCAAACGGGTTCCATGTAATTCGTATGACTTCTCTCGACCAAACGATTGACCCTGCAAAGATTCAATTTGACCTGTCTCCAGAAAACATGAATGACGGCTCCTCAATAAGTGGCTTAGTCAGTGATCCAGGCGTCTATGGCCTGATAGGAGCGAATATATCATTCCATGACCGTGATGCTGGTTATTCAGTAAGTCAGGGTGATTATTTTGTCATCGATTCTACAACCATTGGCTCAAATACGGGGACTTGGAGGTTCAAACTCGTCGATTTATCCTCAAATTCGTTGATGGTGAATGTTGTATTGCCACCGATCGAATCATAGTTAGCCACCGATGAAAGACATTTCAACCGGTAGTCTTGAGTCCTTGAGTTGATGACGCAGTTCTGAATAGCGGTCATCTCGGTGTGTCCAAATGTCTTGAATAATTGTTGCAATTTCTTCTTCATTTGCACCGAACCGAAGAATCCCTCGAAGGTCATATCCTTGCTCTGAAAACAAGCATGTGTAGATTGAACCGTGTGCTGAAAGCCGGGCACGAGAGCAATTTCCACAGAATGGTTTTGTCACAGATTCAATAAAACCAACAGTAGAGCCGTTCACAAGACGCCATAAACGGGCAACATCGGATGGATGTTCAGCAAGTATTGGTTCCAGTGGGCCGAAATGATTTCTCAATATTTGCCTCATTTCTTTTCCACTGACCACCGAGTCAAGGTCCCAATTATTTGTTGTTCCAACATCCATGAATTCGATGAATCTAATAGTAATATTTCGTTTCACACATTCCTTTGTGAGTGGAATAAGTTGAGATTCATTTACATTCTTCTTTATCACGCAATTGACTTTGACCGGCAAACCAATGCTTTGAGCAAGATCAATACCTCTGAAAACATCTCCTGGATTATTCTTACTGTCGGTGATTGATTGGAATAATTCTGAATCAAGTGCATCTATACTCACTGTAATTCTATTGAGTCCACTCATGAAAAGCGCCTCTGCATGACGTTCGAGAAGAACCCCATTGGTGGTTAGTGCAATGTCAAGAGTTTCGTCAAGGCTTCGAAGCAAGCCGATAAAGACGTTAATATCTCTTCGGAGAAGAGGTTCACCGCCGGTGATTCTGACTTTTGAAAGACCCAAGGGTAGCAATGATGCAACGACGCTCGCCATTTCTTCGTAACTCAAGATTTCTTCCTTCGCCAAAAAGACATGTTCGGGTCCAAAATTTTCTCTTGGCATGCAATAAGTGCATCGAAAATTGCATCGGTCGGTGATAGAGATTCTAAGGTCCCTTAATGGGCGCCCATGCGAATCCTGCAACGACATCGTGCAGGCTACGTGGCTTCGGCTTTTTATTCTGTGTTGCAAGGTTTGATGGGTTCTTGTAGTCTGGAATGGCCATGGCGAAGGGTTGGGTGAAGCGCTGGACTTCATCTGGCAAGGATCATCGACGGAATGACCTTCGCATTCTTCGAATAACACCGAGGTCGTCCCGGGGCCCCATCCCATGGCATTTACCGCCCTCAAAAAGCCACCTCATTCGAGCGTTAGCTTTGTTTTCCCAAACCCAACAACGGGTTACCTTGGAGAATGTATCATCTGCGGGTGATGATGTACGAGCAATGCGTAGAAGCCTAGCGCAATTGGGTGTTCAATTCGATGATTACGATGATGAGGGCAAGATACTTCATCAAACCAATCCTATGGATTTAGGCCCACACCCCGATTCAGTAAAGTGGGTTCTTACAGGTGTTGGCCCGCATGGGTTCAAACGTCCAGTAAGTGTTCTTAATGCAGCGAATTCTGGTACTGCACTGCGGTTTTTGGCGGGTATTGTGGCACGAATGGAAGGTCCAATTATGTTGGATGGCGACAACACATTGAGGCAAAGAGACTCCGATGCCCTATGGGATTCACTCAGGCAGGCTGGAGTAGAAGTCTCGATTGGACAAGGAAAGGAGCGCTTGCCGGTTATTTTGAGTGGTCCTTGGAAAAAGGAGCAACTCCAACAAGGAATCGAACTGGATATCGGAGTTTCAAGTCAACCACTATCATCATGGATGTTAGCATCAGCAGGGCTGCCTGTTGATTTACAACTAAATCTTCACGGAAAGGGCGTATCAAATCGCCATTCTAAATTGACAGCAGAAATGATTCAACTTACTGGGGGGACGGTCGAACTCAAGGAGGGTAAGTGCAATCTTTCACCTTGGGTGCCGGCATTCAGTGAATCCTATTTTGTGCCTTGTGACGCCTCAATGGCCTCTTTTGCACTTTTGGCAACACATGTTCTTGAATCAGAAGTTCATCTTGATGGCTGGCCTGAATCTGAACAAGCGATAGGTCATGAAATTTTACAAAAATCCGCTATAGAATGTGGCATTAAGTGGGATGGAGCAATATTAAATATACATGAGCAAAAGTCTCCAGTAACGCTTGATGTCACAGATTCAAATGATATTTTACCTCCGATGGCTGCATTGTTATCACTGGGCCCGGGTGGACGCATTATTGGTGCAGCACATGCCGCTCACAAAGAGAGTAATCGCTTGGCACGAACCGTTGAACTGCTCGGCTTTTTCGGGATAAAGGCCACCCTACTCTCTGATGGAGTTGAAGTTGAAGGGCGTCAAGAACCAAAAAAACCAGACCAACCAGTTCCAACCTTTGGCGACCACCGATTATTCATGACCGCAGTTATTCTTGCGGCAAGAACCGGGGGTGAAGTTATTGGACAAACACTTCACCAAGTGGCAGATGAAGGCTTTTTACAGCGTTTAATTGATGCAGGAATCGGAATTGAAGTGGCAACGACTCCGTCACTTATCGATTAGCCATGTCGGCCGAAATGATGGTCGAGTGAATCCAATGGAAGTCTTAGGGCAGTAGGGCGACCATGGACACAAGCCCATGGGTTGGTGATTCGCCTCATATCCTCGACCAATCTCCGCATTTCAGGCAAGGTTAATTTTTCATTTGCTTTTACTGCTCCTCGACAAGCATTGAGGAATGCAAGGTGATCTTTTCGTCGGTCCACAGTTTCTAGAGGCGCCCCATCTTCGGCAGTATCTTGCAACAAATCAAGGAGGAATGGGACCAATTCTTCGCCTTCAAGGAGGTGTGGTGCTGCCTCTACTACCCATCCCTGCTCTGTTTCATTAATTGTGAATCCAACTTCACTCAGGGTGTTAATGGCGGCCGACATACGTGCTGATTGGCGAGCATCAAGGTCTAATTTAATTGGTTCAAGTTTGGTTTGACTTTCCCACAGCGATTCATCGTTGCGCAATCGCTCGTATCGAATGCGCTCATGGAGTGCGTGTTGGTCAATCAGTAACAATTCTCCTTCAGCCTGCACCAAGATATATGAATCGGCGAATTGTGCTAATGGCTCCATTTCCGGCAATTCATTAACGATGCCTGTAAGAGGTTGCTCTTCGTTCGGTGAATGACGATTCCCACAACCCGCATGACGGTGAAGCGTACGTTCGGCAGGTGAGAGTGCTGGAGCAGTCGGTTTCTCATCCATTCCAGGCAACGTTTCTTGGGCCTCAGGTGCAGTCGATTGGGGACGTTTCTTTTCAACTGATTCGGGTTCAGTGGCTTCTTTGCCGTGAAGATTTAACTGTGCGCCAGCAGCAAGAGCCCAAGCAGGAGGTACTTCGGATTTGGATTCCTTAGGTAACACCAGTGCCGGGGCACCAGCAGCTGCATCCAGTGGATTAGTAGAAGGAGTTTCAACAGTTAGATGCTCTTGAATCGAAGTCACTTTCTGAATGCCGAGCCCTTGTAGTCCAGGAATACCGCCTGCAGCATCAGGTTGTGTTGGGACAGATTCAAGTGTATGGGCGATAGAACGTTCCAGCCGCTCAAGCACACGCCACGAATGTCTAAGGCGAACTTCACGCTTGGTTGGATGAACGTTAACATCCACTTCTTCTGGTGGCAGAGTGAGGGAAAGAACGGCAATAGGGTGCCTTCCTTGCATCAAACGGGTGCGATAACCTCTGCGTATGGCTTGTAGAAATGGGCCAGCAGCGACTGGTCTCTCGTTGATGAGAATATGGATGTCATCACCTTTACCACGAGTAATATCTGGCGTACTTATCCACCCGCTCCATCGTTCTTGACCAGGAGCCTCAGCATCACTTTGAGGAGATTGAATTTCAAGCATTGATTCAACTTGACCTCCAAGTAAGTCGAACAGTCTGTCCATCATTGATTCAGATGGAGGGATGTCGAGCATCACCCGTTCATCGATGAGTAAACGAAACCCAGTCAATTGGTGGGCCATTGCATGTGCCACGACAACATCGACAATACGGGCATTTTCAGTTGCTGGACGTCGTTGAAAAGCCAAACGGGCAGGTGTATTTCGAAACAGATGTTCAACATCGACTCGTGTACCTTTTTGCATGCCAAAAGGCTTTACTACGCCTTTTTCCCCATTTTTCATGGAAATTGATTTACCTTCTTTTCCTTCGGGTCTACTTGAAATCGAGAGGTGAGATACCATGCCAATACTAGCCAAAGCCTCACCACGAAAACCAAGTGTATGAATCGAATTCAGGTCTTCTGCTTTTTGCAATTTGGATGTAGCATGTCGGTCCAGTGCTAAGCGCAAATCCTGTTCGTCAATGCCACTGCCATCATCCTCTATACGAATGAGGTCAAAACCACCTCGCTCAACTGTGATTACAAGGTGTGTTGCTCCAGCATCAAGGCTGTTTTCCAACAATTCTTTGACTACTTGTGCGGGTCGCTCAACAACCTCTCCAGCGGCAATATGCCCGATGGTCGTTTCATCCAGTTGCCGAATTCTGTTTGGTTCAGACATCTCGAGCCCCTCCAAGCAGTTGTTTTAGTCGATAGAGTGCTTCATGTGCTTGACGTGGTGAGAGTTCATCAGCATCGATATTTGAGAGATAATTGAGTGTTTCCTCCTGTTCAGAACTGAGGATAGGTGTCTGTTGCGAGGTTCCATTTTTCTGAGTAAGTGCAGCAGCAGCAAAATAGCCCATTAAACTCGATTGTCCTTGAGCCCGGGTTGAAGGTGTTCCTGATTCGCCTGCTTTGGCGCCATGGGCTTGTTGCTCAAGGAAAGCGAGAAGGTCAGTTGCTCTTTCTACTACAGGGCGAGGTAATCCCGCCAAAGCAGCAACTTGTACACCGTATGAGTCGTCACATGGGCCATCTGCAACAGTATGGAGGAATCGTAATTCCCCATCCGCCTGAGCCACTTGAACATGGACATTGACCAATCCGTCGACTTCGCCTTCTAAACCAATCAATTGGTGATAGTGTGTGGCAAATAAGGTTCGAGAACCGATTCTATTACAGATGTCTTCGGTAACTGACCAAGCGATTGACAGGCCATCAAATGTAGATGTTCCGCGTCCAATTTCATCAAGTAATACCAAGGATTGAGGTGTTGCTCTACGAAGAATATGGGCGACTTCAATCATTTCCATCATGAAGGTTGAACGCCCACGTCGCAGATCATCACTTGCTCCAACACGAGTAAATATTCGGTCTACTAGTCCTATTCTAGCCTTCTTTGCAGGAACAAAACTACCGGTTTGTGCAAGAATCGTCAGTAGCGCAGTCGTCCGAAGATAGGTCGATTTACCACCCATGTTGGGCCCAGTAATCAACAAGAATTTTCTATTCTTTTTCAGTTGTATGTCATTAGGGACAAAGCCAGATTGCATCTCTAGTGCTGGATGACGAGCCCCATCCGCTTTGAGATGTTCACCCTCGGTCAACTCAGGGCGAGTCCATGAACGAGAACGTGCGATGGAAGCGAAACATTGTAGGACATCGATAGCCGCCACTCGTCCAGCAATGTTTGCCAGTGCTTGGGCATGTACTCGGCAACGTTCTCGTAGTGAGGTAAATAATCGATATTCCAATTCTTTGACTTTAGTATCGGCAGTGAGGAGCAAATCATCTCTTTTGTTTAATTCTTCAGTCACGTATCTCGAGCCATTGGTCATTTGTTGCTTTCTTCGCCATTCTTCAGGAACTTTTGCTTCATTGGATTTTGTCACTTCGATAAACCATCCAATTTGCCGATTCATGCGAACCTTGAGTGAAGGAATTTCCAATTCAATTCGTAACTGAGATTCCAAATCATTGAACCATGAATGCCCAGAAGCCGAGGTTTCTCGAAGTTCGTCAATAGTAGAATCAAGTCCGGAGCGGATGAGTTTACCATCTCTAATACTCAAGGGCGGTTCATCAACCAAGGTTCGACGTATATCCTCTGCAAGGTCACTCAGTGCATCCAATTCGTGTGAAAGATGGCTTAGGAGTGGGTTTTCTGTTTCGTTACAGAGATTGATGATTGCGGGCATTCGTTCCAATGCATCTGATACAGCCAGTAAGTCGCGACCATTTGAGCGATTGTATGCTAGTTGAGTTGCCAACCTTTCCATATCTCTCAGCCCACGAAGTGCTTCCCTCAATCCTTCAAGCCGACGAGCAGAACGAGATAGAGAACCAACCGCTTCATGTCGAGCACTTATTGCTTCAATGTTGCAAAGTGGGCGAAGAATCCATGTTTTCAACAGCCTTCGCCCCATCGATGTTCTACATGCATTCATTGTTGAAAGCAGACTGCCTTCAAATTCACCTGCAAGAGTTGATGTTAATTCTAAATTCTTCAAAGTCGTTTGATCCAAAACCAGATGACCAGACTCATCAATGACTTCGATGTCACGTAGAGGGACTTCATCAGCAATGTGCATGGTCGCTAAATAATCAGCAGCAAGGCCAGCAGCAGCTAAAGCAAGGGGTGCATCATCCAAGTCCAAATGTCCTAAATCGGCGACATTAAGCACTTTTTCCAGACGATTACGGCGCTTTTTTTCACTGGCTCTATGCTGACTGATGAGAACACCCTCAAGGTGTGAAAAGAGAGCACATAAGGCGGTATCCTCGGCATCTTGAGGCGAAACAACAATTTCAGTAGGTCGCCAACGCATGATTTCATCTAATGCCCGAGCAAAACGGTCTTCGCCATTCAAATTTGATGCCCAAGCCTGTCCAGTAGAAGCATCGATAATTCCCAGCCCAAGTTCCGCCTTTCCAAGGGCGACTGAGACCAAAAGCGAACGTTCATCAGTGCCGAGAAGTGATTCTTCATACAAACTTCCAGGTGTGTATACACGTGTGACGACACGTTCCAACAATTTCGCTCCTTCTCTTAGTTCCTGTTCTTGTTCAGCCACAGTGACTTTGTGCCCGGATTTGAGCATCACACGAATATTATCCTCAAGAGCATGCCACGGGAATCCAGCCATTTGAATCGGTTTGTCAGCCTTTTTGTCACGAGAAGTCAATGCCAATCCAAGAACTTCAGAACCAACCGCGGCATCTTCATGAAATAACTCATAGAAGTCGCCCATGCGGAAGAACAGAATGGTGTCTGGGTGTTCTTTTTTGATGTCCATGAATTGGTCCATCATTCCCCTTTTTGCCATGCACAAATCACTCCTTGCTCTCGCTGGAGTTTACTGTCGTTGCCGAGAGCACATGAAGGTTCTCGCGCAGGCTTGAAAGAACTGCTGATTTCAATAGTTTTTTGAGAATTATTTATTCTGCCGCATTCTCTTGGTGGCAGTCCACAGCATCACACCCATTACAATACTGGATGCTGTGAAAAATACGAAGTTCAAAAAACCTCTTCCACTCTCTATAGAACCAATTGCTAAAGTATCAATTGAGTATGTAGCCGGATCCCCTTGGCTATCGATACCATGAGCATAAATGACATCACTTGAGGACCCTGAGGTTTCGATTGTCAAAGGCAAAGGACGTGCTAGAGGCATTTTCTCTGGGACTCCATCAATCATACGAATTACAGAAGTACTTCCTTGACTTCCAAACATCCACACAGCGCCATTTCCATCAAGTGTTGCTGAAACACTGGAAACATCCACGGTTGTTGTCGTTCTATCTTTGGCTATATGGACTGCAGAATCGGAACCTGCGGCGAGTATTGTCCCATTGTCAAGTCGAATCAGTGAGTGAATATCTCCCTTGTCCAATTCTTCAATTGATGTGAGCATTGGTGCACTTGGTCCATCAGACCAAGAGATAAAACCGATGACTGGATGTGTTGTTGGTGCAGCAGGACTGCTATCATCGGTTCCGAAAACGTTGATCATTGACCCGGCAGCAATCCAAGTTCCATCACCCAAATTTTCAACCATGTTCCAAGAAATATCGCTCGCTGAATTGGCCATTGCTGAGGTTTCAACAGAACTGGCAAAGGCATCTTGAGCTGGCAATAGCGGTGAGCCTATCGGGCCAAAGCCACGAAGACTTGTCGAGTTCGCTTCATCAGTAACCATCAGCCAGCGATAGGAGTCTTCATTGCGTTGTTCGGCTACATCGAGTATATCAAAAGATAATTGATCGTTGTTAAATGTGATACTGGTACGTTGCTGTTCGTCATTGACATGGAAAACCTGAAGTGTATTGTTCGATGGAGAAACAACCATACTTCCATCATGTAGTTTGGTCATGAAAGACATTCCTAAGATGTCATCATAATCGCTTCCAATGTCATTGATTTCACCGGATTCATTGTAGTGAATCATCATTTCACCTTCGTTGCCTAAGACAATAGCGGTATAGGTATCTGAATTTCCATAAACAATATCCAAAACACGGCCATCCATAGCTTCGAGTCCGTGGCTTCTGTAATCGACCCCTGGAAGTGAAGAGGTACCTTGTATGGCTAGAGCACCGAGGATGATAAAAACGAAAAATCCGGCAATAGCAACCCATTGATGTTCCGATTCTTCTTCAAGAAGACTGCGCCAACCCTTCGCCATGGATGCAGGATGCGAAACGAGCACATGAAACCTTTTATTGTAAGATGGCTGAAGTTTCATTTCATTATTTTTAGAAAAATAGCGGCAAAGGTTGAGGCGGAGGGATGATAAAGGGAATATCGGTCGCAGGACTGCTTGGAGAGAGTATCATGGCACGTAAACCAGCATCTATGTATCGCCGCCTTAAGGGTCCTGCCTACACTCGACGTAAGTACATCGGCGGTGTCCCTAACAACAGAATTATGTCTTTCCACGCCGGAAACCGTGTTGCTGCGGAGACTGGACAATTCAAAGTCATCATGGAACTCCGTGCTGACAACAGTTGTCAAATCCGCCACACAGCTCTTGAAGCAGCCCGTGTTATTTCAAATTCAACAATTCGTAAAGTAGCAGGAATGCAAGGCTATGCTCTTCGAGTCCACACCTTCCCGCACCATGTGCTTCGTGAAAACAAGCAAGCAACTGGTGCAGGTGCAGACCGTGTTTCTCAAGGTATGCGCTGTGCTTTCGGTAAGAACGTCGGAACAGCAGCCCGAGTCAAGCGAGGACAACGAGTCATTTCTTTGCAAGTTGAGCCTGAGCATTACCTAGTTGCCCGTGATGCATTGCGCAAGGCGAACATGAAGTTCCCAACTCCGTGCACAGTCCGTTTGATTAAAGGACACGAGCACCTAAAGGGTCTCATTTGAAATTCATTGGGTTCAGCCCAATGTCAGACAAATCCCTGTTTGTCGAGGATTTTTGGGCGTGAGTTCCTTAAGTCCGAACAAAAGCCAATCGATGAAGCATACTAGGAGGTGGATGAATGAGAGTCGCAGTTCTGAAAGAAGACCATTGCCAACCAAAGAAGTGTAACGATGAATGTCAAGCCTTTTGCCCACCGGTTCGCAACGGTCAAGAATGCATAATTATGGATGAAAAGACCGGCAAGCCACATATTTCTGAAAGCCTGTGTATTGGTTGCGGTATTTGCATTAACAAATGTCCACATGATGCGTTAATCATCGAACAATTGCCAAGTGAACTTGAGACAGACATGATCCACAGGTATTCAATGAATGGTTTCCGTTTGTTCCGTCTACCAACGCCATCGAAAGAAAGTGTTGTAGGAATCCTCGGACCAAATGGAATGGGAAAATCGACAGCCATCAATGCGCTTTCAGGTCGAATGGTTCCGAATCTTGGAGATTGGTTGAACAAAGAGGCAGATTGGGACGACGTCATTGAATCTCTTCCACGAGGAGAATTGAGAGACTTTTTCATTTCTGTTGATAAAGGCGACATCAAGGTTGCTTTGAAACCACAAAACGTCGACCGTTTGCCCAAGAAAATAAAGGGTACTGTACGCGAATTACTTTCGCGGGTTGACGAGAGAGGTATGTTTGATGAAATGACCAACGAATTGGCAATTGACCATTTACTCGAGCGAACAGTTCAACAACTTTCAGGTGGAGAATTGCAACGAATGGCTATTTGTGCCACTCTGTTGCGTGATGTCGATGTGTATTTCTTCGATGAACCTTCATCTTATCTAGATATTCACGAACGTATGAGGATTGTCAGAATAATCCAAAAATTGGCGGAAACAAAACGAGTCATCGTCATTGAACACGACCTTGCAGTTCTTGATGTTCTTGCAGATTTGGTTCATATTGTCTATGGTAAAAAGGGTGCTTTTGGAATATTCACGCCAGCACGAACAACACGCCAAGCCATCAACACTTATCTCGATGGTTTCCTACCAGAGCAAAATGTTCGTATCCGTGATAAACCAATCAAGTTCCTAAATCACAGTGACCGTATCTCTGAAATAGGCACAGAGGTAGTTTCTTGGGGCGGTCTTACAAAGAAACTTGGAGAATTCCAACTGACTACTGGAGAGGGTGCAGTGCATCGTTCCGAAGTAGTCGGAGTCGTTGGCCCGAATGGAACTGGAAAATCCACCATGATCAAAGTCCTTGCCGGAGAACATGGTTACGATGAAGGGTGGGTTACCGAAAACGCCACTATTTCATACAAGCCTCAGCACATCGATGTCGATATGGATTGCAGTGTGCAATTATGGCTTGACAGTGAAATTGGACCCAAGTGGCGAGTTGGTGAATACAATGTCAATGTCATCCGCGCATTAGGTGTTGACCAATTGCTTCCTAAACGCGTCAAGAAACTCTCTGGTGGTGAACGCCAAGCTGTTGCCATCGCCATCTGCCTTGGAAGAGAGGCGGACCTCTATCTGTTGGATGAGCCTTCAGCCCATCTGGATGCGAATGCTCGGATGGAGGCTGCAAAGGCGATTCGAAGGACAATGGAGGCCAATGAAAAATCCGCCTTCGTCATCGACCACGACGTCTATTTCATCGATATCGTAAGTGATTCACTCCTCGTCTTTGAAGGAGAAGGCGGTGTTCATGGGAAAGCAGAAGGTCCGTTCAAACTTCGTGAGGGAATGAATCGTTTCCTCGAAGGCGTCAATGTCACATTCAGGCGAGACCATGATTCAAAGCGCCCAAGAATCAATAAAATGGAAAGTCGAAAAGATAGAGAACAACGAGGAATAGGAGACTACTATTCCTTTGACCATTGATGAGGGTGGATGGATGCCAGTAGGAATACCACCACTTGGCGGCCCATTAGGGCGTTCACGTTCACGAATTTCTGCCAGTGGATTGACGACTTTCCTTCGTTGTAAGCGTCAATGGTTTTTGGGTTCCAAAGTTGGAATTTCAGGACCCTTGCGGCCATCTCAAGTTATTGGAATTGTCCTTGAAGACGCGTTATGCGGTTTGATGATGCAACGCCCAACTACACTAATTGAAACACTTCCAGACTTGAAAAAATGGATGCACAGTCTGATTCCTAAGGCTGCACAAGAAGCACTTGATGCCGGCAAGGAACTCTGGGATGAAGGAATTTGGTACGAGCCAGGGACCTCTTGGGAGGATGTTGAAATCGAATCCTTCACCGCTCGGCTTGAAAACGGTTTGATGCTACTTTTTGAAGAGGTCGAGTCATGTTACAAAGAAAACGGTGGCCCTTATTTGGAGTTGATGAGGGCCGGCGAATCACCGTATTCCATCCCCTCGCCGGCTTGGGGCGATGAACCATATTTCCCTGTACCCGAAAAAGTTCGAAATCATAGTATGCGGTCTTGGGCAATTCCTGAACAAGCCATGCAATGGCAACCAATTGGTACTCCAGTCTCATGGAACGAAGCCTTGGAAATTGCGCGACCTTGGACCAAAGACCCTCGTGTTCATCAACCTCAACGATTGTTCCATCCAGAACGTTGGGCTGCAGGTGAACTTGATCTCGTACTCCGTTGGGATGGCCAAACTCGTTTAGTCGATATCAAATCCGGCGACCCAAGTTCTAAATTTGCAGAATCCCTTCAACACCAACTGCGCTTCTATGCTTGGCTTTGGCATGAAACCCATGATGGAGAATGCATCGATGGATTGGAAGGTTGGTATCTGAACGGACCTCACCGCATCGTCTATGATGCTCCACAAGCCGAAGAATATGGTATGATGACTTCAGAATTCTTTGCCATCAATTCCGAGATGCAAAAGATGGGCTCCGGCCCTGCTGCCATGCCAGTTCTTCCAATTGAAGCATGCGATGGAGAGGCCGCAGGTTGCCATTGGTGCAGTCTTGCTCGTGATGAAGAAGGGAATTGGTTTGGAGAAGAACTCCTCTCTGGAATCACTTCGTTACGAGAAGTACCATTGACTACGCCAAGCGAGCCTTTGTCGAAAATACCTGTTCGTGTCAGTGTTCAAGGAAAATTCACTGGAGCATGGGGGCCATTGCCGAATCATTTCGGAGAACCGGTTTTAGGGGCAATGCTTGTTGCTGGCGGGGCACAAATTACAGTTGAAGAAAGTGAACCAGGTTGTTATCCACTTCTGCATGACCAACCAAATGGTGAACTTGTCATCTTAGATGCGTTACCGGGTGTTTGGCGAGGAGCACCTCGATTATATGTTGATTCGAGAACAAGAATTGTCCCAGTTGCAGATGCTGCAAAAGAATTTGAACAAACTTCAATTCCTCTTTCACAACGAACCACTAGAATTGGTCTACTCCGTACTCGAGCCAATGTTGAGGGTGTCATTCTCAGTGTTAGGAAGCGTTCAGGAATTCGATTGGATGGAAAACCATGGACCATGCTCAATGTCCATCTTTGGGATGGTGATTCCGTGGTCGAAGTTGCCTCTTTTGGTTCAAGCATCACCGGACAAATGGAAGCACTAAGGCCTGGACAGACTCTAAAATTACTGGCGGCTGAAATCGGATGGAGGGCTGGATTGCCTCAACTCCGAATCGATACAAGAAAAACTCGTCTTCAAGTCAAAGATTGAATTTTAGAGAGTAGGGTTCAAGAACATTCGACAAAACACTAGGTGGTATGCCGGTAAGACTTGCTACTCCATCCGAAGATAATGTTGGTCCATTTAATCGACTTTCAGCAAGTCAAGTCAACACTTACAGGTCTTGCCCTCGCCTTTGGTTTTATGAAAAAGTTCGACGCTTCAAAATGCCACAAATCCCAGTACTCTTTGTCGGGAGAGCGGTTGAAGAGGCCATTTGCCGTATGTTGATGGAATCACCAGCACTATTGGTTTCCAAAGCATCTTCAGATACACTTTCGGCAATACCACTTGATGAAAATGGTGTTCCAAGTCGTTCAAGTCTTGATCCTTGGCCAGCTGAACGTTTGTTGGCTTTACCAGAGAATATGTTGCCAACAGATATGGCAGGTCTAAAAGATTGGGCCATTGGCCGATTGAAGGTTCACCTGCATGAAGCGTTGAATTCCATGAAACGAGAATGGGAGAAAGATGAACGAAGAGCAGGTGATTGGAATTCGGTTAACCCTGATTACTGCTTACAAATGTGCATCAATGGCTTACAATTTCATTTGAACGAAGTTCAGCGCTGCCTTGACCAAAACGGTGGACCAGGGCTCAAAGAGTGGCGCAGGGGCGTACGTCCTGAGTGGCCATCACCTGATGCCCGGCGCTATACACTTTCCAATAATCATCCACTTTCGAGAAATGGTGAAGTAAGCCTGATAGAGGCATGGGAAATTTCTCGACCTTGGTTTGTCGACCCAAATGCAGGCAAGTTTGCGATGAACGCCGTACATCCAGAGCATTGGTTCCAGGGCGAATATGATTTGGTATACCGCTGGGATGGTCGAATAAATATCGTTGACCTAAAAGCCAGCATTGGACGTGGTGACCGCTCGGGCAATTATGTACAGCAACTCCGGATGTACGCAATGCTGTGGTGGACTACGCATGAAAAGAAACAACAAGTCGATGCACTCGAAATATGGTACCTTGGGGCAGATTCAATCAAATCAATACCTTGTCCAACAGTTCAAGAAATGACACAGATGGAAGAAGAACTCGAGTCTATGTGGCATCAACTTCGGGAAGAAACGCCTTCTCTTGCTGAATGCCCACCGGAACCCGCTCCTGTCCGTGGATATAAAGACGGGGGAATCGCTATAGAAGCGCCCAATGAAGTGCGTTGCTCCCGTTGCGATTGGGAATCGATTTGCCCTGGTGGCCAAGGCAATGATCAACTTCCAGAAGGGGGCTCAATTCAACTTCCAGGAACTTCTAACGCCTTTGACTTGACACCAATCGGGGAACTAGACCCTCGAATGACTTTCGTTGCAGAAGTGTTCAGCATTATTGGTGTTCGAAAAGGCAACCGCCCACAAATTACAGTTTCACAAGGCAATACATTTGCTAAAGTCATTCTCTTGGTTGACCAACATCAAGATGGAGAGCCTTCTTGGCCACAAAACTTGGCAAAAGGCGACCGAATAAAATTGGATAATGTCATTCCAAGTGCTAATTGGAAAGGGGAAATCGAACTCAAAGTTGACCCTCATGCCTGTATTGTGCACACGTCAGAGGGGGATGTTGCTTCTGATTTCATGGATTTCCGTGCTCGCTGGAATGTTTCTGGTAGGCTAATTTATCGATTTGAAAAGCGAGGCGTTGGTAGAAATGGAAAAGAGTGGCACAGAAAGGGTGCTATGATATTGGATGCAACCGGTGCAATGAAAGTTGAAGGATGGGCAAACGATTGGGGCCCACAATATGATTTAGCAGAAATAGGCGATACTGTCGTTGTTGCCAACATTGGATTGGATGCTTGGGCAGTAGAAATCCGTGGTAATATTTCTCGAAATACGAAAATACACATTACTGAACGTGTAGAGAGAGATTAACCGCCAGAGGAGATGGTGATGACCAAAAACTCCACCGATTGTGATAGAACGGTGGCATGTGGCACTATTGTTCCATCATAACTTACGATAACTGTCGAAGGAAGGATATCTGCTTCAGTCAATGCTTGCCGTACAGTTTGACCGACATCGACATTGACTTTGACATCGTGGTCACGACCTTTGAAGCGAATCTCCATGCAACTCGGTGGTAACACCATGCTTATGACGGTGGCGCTAAACCGAACATCTACGGCCGAGATCGCATAGCCCGGTATTGCGGTGGATTCGAAATCCACTGTCCCTGTGACGCGGGAGTTCAAATCTCTCTCTCGGCGCCTTTCAACAGGTGCAAGGCATTTTTAGGGGTTTGACATGTGCTCCCCATGAGTGAGAGTATGCAGCCACCAGTCGATTCCTCTCCCTCGATGCAAGACAGTGTTGTTGGTGGCAATCTCCACACGGGTCATGTGATTCATAATCACTACCACATGCCTCAACAGCCGCCTCAACAAGCACCTGTGGTGGCTCCCCCTCAATACCAACAACCTCAAATGGCAATGCATCAACCTCAATCAAACGTTCGGCATCCATCACATTATGCCGTGCAAGGTGGCTCTAAAGACGCATTAGTCGCTTATTTATTGTAGTTTTTCCTTGGCTTTTTGGGTGTTCATAGATTTTATTTGAACAATATTGGACTCGGAATCGTTTACCTTTTTACTTTTGGTGGCTGCGGACTTTTTTGGTTGATTGATCTCTTTTTGATACCTGATTTAGTACGTCGTTCTAACACGATATATGTGAGAAACTGAGTTCACATGTAGAATGCATCAGGTGATTCGGTCAATTCTCCGACAAGGTTCTCGACCTTCTCCGGCGCTAAGGCCGCTAATTTTTCAGTCAGTTTGGTTTGAATGTCACTTGGCAAAGCGATTCCCAGGTCAAACCATCCATCGAGTGCCTCAAGAAGCCGCTGTGAAGCAAAGACATCCCCACTTGAGCCAACAGTTGTTGCAATGGCGCATGCGGAATTGATATTGAACAATGGACCAATTGAAGCTATCAGTGCGGCAAGCCCAATAGCGCCAGATCTGGGCTCATCACGACGAACATCAACACCCGATGATTCCAAGTCTATTCGGTGTGCTGCATTAGATGCGACAACAAAGACTTCCTTGCGTGTAGGCGCATCCATTAGTCCTGCAAGGACATATAGAGACTTGACGCCTTGTGATTCAAGCCATTGAAGTATTTCTCGCGCCATCGTACCTTGTTGTTCTGGCTCCAACGGCTGGGATGTTCCAGTGAGAGAAAGAACACGCTTTCCTGTGACTGATTCTATAGAGGAAAGTGTGAGGTGAGGTGGTGCGAGTAAACCGTCTTCATCAAGGGTGGCCAATGGTGGTAATGCTGTGTGATGAAGCCGAGCGATTTCATGACATATGTGTGAGGTGTTAATGCCTTCAATCGCCACTTTACCGACATTTCCTACTCCAGGAAGTGCAAAGAACAGAATGGCATGTTCACCAAGTGTAGTATGTGCTCCTCTCCACTCGATATGTAATCCCATATAGGGGATATCGTCTTCCGCCGCGCTATAATGTTTGACATTCA
The DNA here is from genome assembly GCA_018662825.1 of Methanobacteriota archaeon. Classification (GTDB taxonomy): domain Archaea; phylum Thermoplasmatota; class Poseidoniia; order Poseidoniales; family Poseidoniaceae; genus MGIIa-L1. The sequence goes on from JABJFI010000013.1 coordinate 31,357, forward strand.
AAACAAACAAAAAAGTTGAATTGAGAAGGTGCAGAGAAAACTCATTCCTCTTCTTGCACTGCAAGATTAGTCGCTTTCATTTCTTCAAGAGACGGTAGTGTAGCAAGATCTTTTGCCCATTTAGGGTCTTCGACGTTGTACATTTTTCTTCGTATTCCGGCTCTGTGATCTTCGGGGGACCATTTGAGAGGAGCAGCAGCTTGTGCTTTTGCTCCACAAGAAGGGCATGTTGTTGCCAAAGTCCATGCTTCGCATTCGAGACATTGTTGTAGCAGTTGTCGCGCCATATTACCACCGTTGTGATTCACATTTATGAGTCGAGCCCTTCATTGACGGTATGAAGTGGCTTCTCCACCTGCCGAAAGAACATGGTCAAGGGTTGCTTTTGTTGCATTTTCCCAAATCGATTCTGCGGTCTTGAAGTCAGGCGCTCTCAATTCAATACGATACTCAGGAGCGCCATTGTAGTGGCAAGTCACTTCAATTTCTTCCTCCGGTGAAGTCAATGCTTCAGCAGCAAGGAGTGCCTTTTGAATAATTTCAACACCGTTGACATCGTTGATACTCAATGTCAGGATTCCACGAATTTCGACAAAAGCTGGAATAATGTTTTCAACGGCGATTTCGATGAAATCCTTTAGCCATTCGCCTTCAAATCCAGCATCAACGAGAGAGCCTTCATTCATAGCCGCCTCTTCAAATGCAGTGTAAAGGCCGCCATATGCATCGATGAGTTCTTCACCCGATGTTCGGACATTCTCTTCAGTCCATCCAACCTTATCACCCAATACTTTCAGTAATTGATGAGCACGTTGTTCATTCTTCCATTCTTGTAATCGTTCACGACGTCGTTCTTCTGATACAGATTTGAGTGAAAGTTCTAGTGAAGTCCCGTCTTTACGGGTTCGCATGACTTTACAAATCAGGCGTTGCCCTTCACGAACATAGACTCGAATATTCTTGACCCATCCACTGGCAATCTCGCCAATGAAAATGAAACCTTCAACACCTTCAAATTCATCGAGTTTGACATAGCAACCGTTTTGTTTGACAGTTGTTACAGAAACAACAACAAGTTCGCCTTCATTTGGCGTATTTGTAATTTCAGACATGGAGGCTCTGCCTCCTCATTCAAGTGCTTCAACAACAGTGCATCCGATTAAATCTGCTTTACCGCCAGATGGGCTAGTAAGTGTAGCTCCACAGACGCCGCAAGAGATAACAGATGTAGCTCTTGAGTAAATTGTAGTTTCATTGCTGCAATCCTTGCAGGATACTTTGAGGAAATTTTTTGCCATATGTGTCCAACTCACTTGTCGATTAATTCGAATTTCTTTGCACGTTGACAAGGTGCGTAATGCGCTTTGCCAGTTTCAGTGCAACGGTAAAGAATGTTGACGCGCTTGGTAGGCTTTTCACGGCCATCAGGCTTTGGACGAGGGAAACCACGGTATCCGGCCATAACTCGGCGGAAACGTCGTTGACCCCAGCGAAGTTCAGAAGCGCGCTTCTTCTTAACTCGCTCAATTGTATGCATTGTATGCTTACCAGCCGTAGGGCTGTATCGCTTGACTTGACGTGGCATTTTCACCATAGTAACACCTTGAGCATTCGGCCCACAAGAGTCGGCTATTTAGGAGTGTCGCATTCAAACCCCAGCGTAATTCGGGCGACTGCGAGTAAAACAAGCGGAGAGATAATGAACATTCGGGCATGTAGCAAAGGCATGGACGAGATGCTTGTAGCATTGTTTCTATTTTGGATACCCGTCGCAATGGTGCCTTTGGGTCTTTGGTATTCGATGTCATCTCCACTCAAAAACGCATCTTCGCGAGGACGCCTCTTTGCTTTTACAGGCGTCGTTTTAATCTGTATCAGTCCTTGGACAGTACCATCATCACCTTCAACCGCCGCCGGACATTTACTTGGAGCAATTATCGGGCCATGTATGCTCATTCTTCTTGGCATCTATCTCATTTCTTTCTCAGGTAATGTTCCTGTTGGTAAATTACCTCGTAGCGATCGCAAACTAGGTGTATTGATGACGGGATTTGGCTTTATTTGGTTGGCAGGCATGCATTGGTGGATTCTTACCCCCCAATTATCTCCCAATGAAGTCAACCATTATTGGTTTGTTTTCTGGCCAACATTCATTATTTTGACCTCCTGTTTGGCATCATGTTCTGCAGTCACACTCTTGATGATAGGTGAACAACGTAAGGCAGAATCCAATGCAATGTTCATAGTTTCTGGCCTCTCTTTTTCTATTCTAATATTGGGTTTGAATGTCGATGGTCCTTTGATTACGGCAGATGAATTCCGGGAACATCTTTGGTTAGCAGTAGCAGATTTGGCGGGAATTACTGTTGGGACTTTGCTGTCTATTTTTGTCTTTGCTTTGGTGATTTATTCCTATGAACGCAGTTTACCAGCACCAAAAAGCATCTCACCTCCAACTGAATCGGAGTTGAAACAGGTTTCTACACTGATTGCATCACACCTCGGAGGGGAAGACGAATGAAAGAATCGAATCTTACCTTCACCTGGAGAATGATGCTTCTTGCATTTTTACTTCCACCTTTGCTCATCCTCGCCATCGACATTACATTTTATGGAAGTTTCAAAGGAATCGATTCAAATGTTTCTTTTACCCGCTTTTCGAATGCAACCCTTACGGCCTACATGCTCTGTTCACTGTTCTTACTCGGCAACTTGTTTTTCTATGGAGAATCACGAAATCGTCCTTTGGCACCCTTGGTGGGAATGTTTTTTGCAACGGCATTAGGTGTCGTAGCAACTGTTTTCTTTATCGGACAAGGCCCGATGTTGTTGGAAGATAATGGTTCGGTGCGTGCTCAAGCAATCTACAATGTTGTTCACATGTTTGTGTCTTCAGGAGCCATTCTTGTAGCGATGGGTGTGGCCTTAGGGGTCACATTTTCGGCCATAACTTCCCAAAAACAACGAAATAATTTCGAATTGGAAGAAGAGTAATCATCTTTCTTTGAGCCAATACCTTAGCCGTCGGTTTGATAAGGGGGAGGTCGGTGGGGCGGCTATACAGGTGTTTCTATGTCGAAAGGTACGCCATCAATGGGTAAGCGTCAGAAGACCACCCACATTCGTTGCCGCCGCTGTGGTCGTAACGCATATCACAAGCAAAAGTCGGTTTGTGCATCATGTGGATACGGTGAAACAGCACGCATCCGTAAATTCAACTGGTCAAAGAAGGCCCACCGTCCAAAAGCTTGAGGCGAAGGATATGGTTCTCAGCCGGAATGGCTACAAAGCGTCAAGCACTCGATGGAGTTGAGGCAAAGCAATGTGTGGCATCATTGGAATCGTTGGGCGAAATAATGTCCATGTCAATCAATTGATCTACGATGGCCTAACTGTACTTCAGCACCGAGGACAAGATGCCGCTGGTATAATGTCTGATTATAATGGCCAATTTCGCCTCAGGAAGTCAAAGGGGCTTGTATCTGATATTTTCTATACTCGGCATATGCGCCGTTTACAAGGCCATATTGGGATTGGCCATGTTAGATATCCAACGGCAGGTTCTTCTTCTCGTTCTGAGGCTCAACCATTCTATGTAAATTCGCCTTATGGGCTTGGACTTGCTCACAATGGAAATCTTACTAATGCTTCAGAACTTCAAGTTCAACTCACCGATAACCACCATCGACACATGAATACATCCAGTGATTCTGAATTATTGCTAAATATGCTTGCAGTTGAACTTGCAACCAATTCTTCTAATATTTCGATTGAGGGGGCGCCACATCTTGATATTGAGACAGTCTTTGGTGCAGTAAAGAATCTAAACAAGCGTGTCAAAGGAAGTTATGCTTGTGTATCAATTATTTCCGGCTATGGATTGTTGGCATTCCGTGACCCATACGGTATCCGCCCGTTGATTTTTGGAAAACGAGAGATTGATGATGAAACCGAATGGATGGTTGCAAGTGAATCGGTCGCAATAACTGCACTTGGTTTTGAAATCGTCCGAGATGTCCAACCGGGTGAAGCGATTTTCATCTCGACATCAGGCCATTTATTCCACCGCCAGTGTTCAGAAAAAGTTGAAGCCTCTCCGTGTATCTTTGAGCACGTTTATTTCGCTCGACCAGATTCGGTGATAGATGGTATTTCAGTCTACCATGCCCGTCTTAATCAAGGCGACATTTTGGCTAAGCGTATTCTTGAGCAATGGCCTGACCATGACATTGATGCAGTCATTCCTGTGCCTGATTCTGGACGCATTGCTGCTCTTCAAATGGCCGATGCACTGGATGTACCCTACCGTGAAGGTTTTGTCAAGAATCGATACGTGGGTCGAACCTTTATCATGCCAGGGCAAGCGTTGAGAGAGAAATCGGTTCGTCGTAAACTCAACGCTATTGAACATGAATTCTCAGGTAAAAATATTCTATTGGTGGATGATTCAATCGTTCGTGGAACCACCAGTGCTCAAATAATTGAAATGGCCAGAGATGTCGGTGCCAAGAAAGTCTACTTTGCCTCCGCAGCGCCCCCTGTGCGCCATCCAAATGTCTACGGTATCGATATGCCAGCCATCACTGAATTCATTGCAAATGGAAAAACAATTGATGAAATCAATTCCATAATTGGAAGTGACCGCCTCTTTTACCAAACGCTTGAAGACCTCATTGAGGCAACATCGATTGGAGAAAATCCACCTTCACGATTTGATACAAGTTGTTTCAATGGTGAATATATCACTGGTGATATTGATGAGGTCTACCTTGAAAGGTTATTCAATGATAGAAATGACATGGCCAAAAAAGAAACAAGTGAAGATGATGAAATTGTGGATATGCACAATGATACTGCTGATTGAGGCATTTCAATGGCACAACAATCTTGGATTCTTCGCTTTGGAGAATTAGGTCTAAAATCCAAAGTTGTTAGACGTGGATTTCAACGTGCATTACGCAAGAACTTGGTTCAACTTGCTGAAAACTCATCGGTTCCCCTAATTAGAGATCGACTTAGAAACTTCGATGTAATTTATTCAAGTGCACCGACAGAAACTGTTGAAGATTTGATGTGTCATGGACTAGGGATTGTTGCCATTGACCGCATGGTTGAATTATCGAGCAATCTTGACCCTCAACATATTTCTCAACTTTTACTTGAACGGCACAACCGCGTAGGTGAAAAGAGAACTTTTGGTGTGCGAATCAAACGTCTAGGAGAAAAAGGTGAGTGGGATTCACAATCCTATGCCCGAGCCCTTGGTTCTGCATTGATTGAACGAGACCCATCTCTTTCAGTTGATTTATCGAATCCCGAATGGTGGGTGAAGATTATTCTAGAACCAGCAAGTGTTTCATCGATTGAAAAACGAATACAAGGGCCGGGGGGATTGCCAACAGGTGTACAAGGTGATGTATTAGCTCAATTGAGAACAGAGGATGATGTCATGAGTTCATTCCTCATTATGCGCCGAGGTTCACGAATAATACCTATTCTTGAATCGAAATCAGAATTCATCGAACTGCTTTCAAAATGGGACCCATTCCTAGGTGTTCGAAGTCGAACAAGGGATGAAAGGGGCGAAATGTTTCAAAGACCCGCCTGGGGAGTTGTAGGGCTTACAATCGAACAAGCAAAACCACATATTCAACGTCGAGAAACTGCAATAAAAACGACCCCACTCTCTACTCTTGAGCCCCTTTGTGGATGGACTGAAGATGAAAAACAGGCCTTATGGCGACATGTAAAGGCCCCGAGTCAATATCTCCCACACCCCGATAAGGCATCTTGGATTGAATGAATAGTTCCACTCAAGGAAGGGATGCAATTAATTGAGATATGCTCCTCTACGATGCATGCTCAGTACCCATTCGGTGCATATCGCATTCCAACCTGAGGCAAAGGTTAGTGCTTTGGCATTGTCAATGGATGGCGCTATTGCAGTTTGGGCTGAAGGTGATGGTAACCTCTTCATTGCTCAAGATTCACAAGGCATGCTTACTTCATCATCTTCTTGGAAAGCACCAGCCCTAATACGGAAGGCAATTCTACGCGGCAATCAGATTTTTGTCTTGGATGATGAACTCGGTCTCACTTGCTTAGACCTTGAAGGAAACGTTCTATGGCAAATTGAAATTGGAGCCGGCGGATTTGCTTTACAATCTTTACCGTCTCAACTAGCAGTACTTGATGGACTTGGAAGATTACATTTAGTTGGTTATGATGGGAAAACAGTTCAATTAGATGAAGAATACAATGATATTTTGCGCTGTATATCAGTTGGAGAGTATTTAGTTTTGGCACATGAAAATGGCCTAGTGCAAGCACTTCAAAATGGGAAAACGGTATGGTCAAGGCCAATTCGAGGAGATATGGGAGAATCCATCACATGCCTCGGTTTCGATTCGAGCCAGAATCTTGTCATTGGAAGAGAAGGCTATGCATTGGTCGCTGGCGATGAGGAAGTACTTGAAATTGAAATTTGGGATGTCAAGCAACAGGTTTTGGTCAGGAGAGAGGATTTGAAAAGCCGGTTGCTACAGGCAATTCCCTCCGAAAAGGGATTGCTATGTGGATTTGATAATGGCGATGTTTCAGAGTATTTGTCCAAGCAATCCACCTATACATTTGAGCCTCTTCTCTCATGCGGTTATCCGGTTCAAAACCTAATCTTTCGGAATGGATGTATTGCTGCAGCCTCTTGGTTTTACATTTTTGGCAAGGATAGTGATGGGCGGGAATGGAAAATCGAACATCAAGGTATGCCTCATTATCTAGAGGCATCCAGAGATGGCTCAGTCTGCCTTTTTGCTGGTGAAGACCAGAACGATTGGACTGAGATTGAACCAATCGGTATTTTTTCCTTTAATGAAGAATTGGTTGAAATCGATGCCTCTGAACTCACACTCTGGTTTGAAAAGACCGAAGAAATAGTTGAATTATCTGCTGAAGAACTCTATAGAGTAGATGATGAGATGAATTCTTTTTTCTCACAAGAGGAATTGGATTCGATGCAGAATTCACAACCGGCTGATGTTGCCATTGATGCTTTACACAGTGCATTAGAAGGGGAACTTGGCGAATCTCAGCAAGCCACAGAAGATGGCACACTGGATATTGATACGGATGAATTGCTTGCTCAACTTGATGATGCAATTACCAATATGGCACTGCTTCCTTCTGAAGATTTGATTGAAGAATTGAATACTCAGGTGGGAGAAATCATTGTGCCGCGTGCTATTTCTGGAGATGACCAGAATTTGAAAGCCGATGCAGATGGTTCGGCGATAGTTACTCTTGACGGTTCCAATTCTTTTGACCCACAAGGGCGCATTCAGACTTGGTCTTGGATTGAAAGCAGTGGCAAAGAGATTGCGTCATCTGCAAAGGTTCGAGTAAAGGTGCCGCGTGGAAGCCATAGTTTTGAATTACGAATTTGCGATAGAGATGGACAATGGTCGAGTGATTCCTTGCATATCTTGGTTGAATGAGGCTTAGTCTCTTGAAGGTGAGTTGCCTGGCAAGACCATGGCCGTAAGTGAACCATGGGTTGAATGCTTCTTTGTAGGAGTTTTACAGATGCGTTGTTCGGTCGTAACCGATCGAATGACAGGTGACACCGTGATTATTGATGGTGGAGGAGAGCCTGAACGCCTTATCGAGTGGGTAGATGGCTTTGCAGGCTCTGGTCCAGATTGGTCGAATGGACCTCAAAGTGCCGAGCAAATGAAGCAACAAAATATTCCGAAGAGAAACGTTGTTGCTCTTCTCAATACACACGCTCATTTCGACCACAGCGGACATATTCCGGATTTAATCAATCGCTATGCAGTTGAGTGGCATCTTCATCCCGATGATACCTTTTTGCAAACCTTGGCCACTTCTTCAGCCCAACGTTATGGTTTCGAGGTTCCGGAACCTGCAGTTGCGGATGTGGATTTAGTACCTAATGAAATTCTTGAAGTTGGAGCACTCGGATTCGAAATCCTTCATACCCCTGGTCACACATTGGGAGGTTGTTGTCTTCGACTAATAGTTACGGATGGCCCAGACCACTTATTTGTGGGTGACACATTGTTTGCAGGCTCAGTTGGCCGTACTGACCTTCCTAATACAGGGGGAGACTTTACCGTTCTTGCACGTTCCATACATACACAACTTTGGCCTTTGGCACCAGAAACAATTGTCTATCCTGGACATGGACCTTTGACAACGATTGGTCATGAAAAGAAAACTAATCCATTTGTAGGCGACGATTCAGGTTCAGGCGGCGTCTACACCCGGGGCCGGTATGCTTGATTATGCCATCATAGCAGAAAGCGTGGATTGGAGAATAGGCAATGCCTCTTCCCATGTAGCTACGATTCCATAATCTGCATGTTGAAAAATCGGAGCGTCAGCATCTTTGTTGATGGCGACAATATATTTCGATGAACGCATTCCAGCCAAATGTTGAATGGCGCCTGAAATACCAACAGCAATGTAGAGATTCGGGTTGACCGTTTTTCCGGTTTGACCAACTTGCATTGAATGAGGTATTTCATCCCAAGTGTCAACTGCAGCACGAGATGCTCCAACTGCAGCACCTAAGGTGTCTGCAATGGCTTCCAAGTGAGAAAAATTTTCAGGATTACCCATGCCTCTTCCCCCAGAGATGATTATGTTTGCTTCCGCAACATCAAGTCTGTTAGATGCACGCGCCATGAATTCTTGAACAGCTGTTGCGACATCACCTGATGTATCGACAACAGATACATTTGCAGAGCCATCGTTACCAGAGGCATCAAAGACATTTGGACGAACAGAGACCACCGCATTTCCGCTTAGTGATACGGTTTGCATTGCTTTACCAGAATAAATTGGTGAAGTCAAATTGCCACTTTCAATTTTAACGACATCTTGCACAACTGAAATCCCTCGACGTGCGGCCAATCGTGCAGCAAGGTCTTTTGATTGTGGCGATGCAGAGGTAATGATAATGCCTGCAGGTGTTACTGCATCCAAAGCAGCAGCCCATCCTGCAGCATCATAGTCTGAAAAAACATCAGACTTTGCGGCCAAAATTCCTGCTACACCTGTAAATTTAGCAGCACCATCGGCAAGACTTGCATCAGCACATGGAACGACAACAACAGGTTGGGAGCCAAGGGCATTAGCAGCGGTGATGAGTTCAGCGGTTGTTGGGTGGACTGCACCCTTTACGATTTCAGCGATTACTACAGTTTCAGTCATATTTACCACCTCAAATTACGTTTGCCTCATCTCGTAGAAGTTGTGCAACTTCAGCCGCGGCTGCGCCGCCTTCGTATGATTTTCCTGCTGGTTTAGCAGGTGGCATACTGTGAGTGACAATAGAAATGGTTGAAGCAGGAACTTCAACACTCTGGACATCAACCTGCGCTCTCTTTGCTTGCATGATGCCTTTGACATTTGGTTTTCGAACCTTAATGTCCCCTTTGTCGCAGGAAATAACTGCTGGAAGCGGAACATTGACTCGAGCATTTCCGCCCGATGAGGGAGTGATGACAGAAAGTTGGTCGCCAAAGGCGACACTAATTGTGTTGGAAACAGATGCCCAGCCAAGACGTTCTGCCAAACCCGGTCCAGTTGAGCCAGCTCCGGTATCAGCAGCGGATTTGCCGCAATACACTACATCTGCTTCAAGACTTGAGACAACCGATGCAAGCATCGATTGAAGGGCATTTGAATCAAGGTTATCGTCACAATCGATACGAACAATATGGTCAACTCCAATGGCTTTTGCATCTTTCAAGACCTTATCTGCACCTGCTGCCCCTACAGTGATTGCCGTTACTTCTCCACCGCTTGCTTCGCGGTGTTGTAGAGCGGTTTCTACAGCGAACTCATCATAAGGACTCATTACTTTCTTGACTGCGGAGAGGTCTACCCTTTCACCAGAGAGAACGATACGAGCATTGGTGTCAGGCACTTGTTTTACGAGGACGATAATATTGGCCATAGCAGAGACACTCCCAAGGAATATCTCGACCACCTCAAAGGGATTCTTGAACGTTTGCACGTCTTTTCGTGGCCACTATCTCACAACCATATATTATTCATTAACTAATTGATGCAAGTAAGTATTTGACAACCTATCAAAACCTTTCTTAACCGTCACGCTTCGCCGATATAATCCATGAAGCGGAAATCTCCTACCGAACCACCTGCTGATTCACAAAAAACCCTCGAATCTTGGAGGCTCTTATTTGAGAGTGAAACCTACAAAAATGACCTCGATGCTCTTCCAGGTAATGGAGATCCGGTCTTTGGTTTTGAAGTAGAATGGGATGATTTGACAAAATACGAAGAACTTCATGTCAAGTTTTCCGAGAATATGACCGAGACACTTCAGTGCGGAAATCAAGTTCTCAAAGAACAATATTCCAATCGTAACATGGCGACACGCCCAGTGATTCGCGTAGTGAATTTGCCCGATGATAGAGCCTATGAAATGAGCCAACTACGGATGCGAGACCGAACAAGATTACTCTCTTTCGATGGCATTGTCATCTCGACAAGTCCAATAATCGGATGGCTCAAACTGAGTGTTCACAAATGCAATGATTGTGATTCAAAGTGGACGATAAAAGAACGCTTAGCCCGCCCCCGAGAAAAAATAAAATTTTGTCGAACCTGTCTTGATGTCATCATATCAAACATGGAATCAAAGAAGCCCAAGTCTTACCATAAAGACCCAACCGATGTATCAATGGTTGCAGAAGAAAATTACTATGAAGATGTACAATATCTTGAAATTATTTCTCCAAACATGTTGGAAAATGGAATGGCTGATAACGGTGAAAGTTTCCAAGTCGTCGTGTTCGATGAATACGTTGGACAATTTTCCAAGGGCGATAACTTGACTATCAATGCAGTTGTAGCTGTTGACCCGTTAATCAACCGTGACTTCATTCGTGATACTCGAAGAATGATTTATCTTCAAGCCCATAGCGTCGAAGAAGGATTTTCACACCACAAACCAATACAACTTGATTTGTCGAAGGAATTCTCACTTTCGTAGAGCCGTCACTGCATCAAGCGTTTCAGGATGCTTATCGAAATGTTCGGAGACACTTTGTAAGCCTCGGATGATGCCATCAGCAACACCCAATTTAGCATCAAGAGGGTGAAGTGTTCCATCACTGACTGCGGCTTTGAAAGCATCAAGGTCTTTCCATGTTGAAGGTTCACCAAACTTTGGATTAGGTGTGACGATTATTTCGCCCCATTCAGGTAGTACGACATGTTCAGCCAATTCATAAACAGGGGAAAGAGGGTCTTCGGGATCCAAGTAGGCGTGTTTTTGCATTTTCTTGCGAAGTGCTTTGGCTTCATCATGCAGTAAGATAGCACCCGATGGGTCGGATTTACTCATCTTGTGATCAAAACTTTCCATTCGTACTCCTGTTGCTTTGAGTGAAGAAAGGATTGGTGTATGAAGGCAGGTAGGTTTTTTCCAATTCCAACGGGTTGCAACATCTCGCATGAACATGTGTGCTTTCCGTTGGTCCATGCCTCCAAGAGCCACATCGATGTTCATTTCAAAGATATCACTTGCTTGCATTGCAGGATAATAAAACTTGGAAAGGTCGTGGTCAGAAGATGCCTCATCTCGGCCCATAATAGTGAATGTTTTGCGAACTTTAGCCAATGTTGCGCCCTTGGAGCATCGGAGAACTCGGGCCCAATAGTCTCCAGAGTTCATGATTTCAGAAGCCCAAATAAAGCGTAATTGCCCGGGGCCATCACCTTCTTCAGGATGGCCTAAGAGTGCTCGAAAAGTCTCTTCCATGTAGGTTGCAGTCGTTTGAATATCTTCCATTACACCGTTAAATTTGTCATTGACCCAAGCGTGCCAATCGGCTAAAAAGATGAGCACATTTGCGTCCGCTTCTAACATTCGTCGCAGTTGTAGAGAGAGTACTTTCCAGCCAATGTGTGCTTTTCCTGACGGTTCAAATCCAACATAACATCGAATCACGCCATCGCCAGCCATGCTGGTATTTTCTGCTAAGCAGTTGACTAAATGGTCGATGCCAACGGTTTCATCAACTTGGCCGACCATGAGTGCAAGACGACGCTGTTGGTGTTCATTTAATTCGATAATGCGTGGATTTTCTTCGACAAAGGATTCGAGAACTGAATCGATGCCCATAGTACCACTTTCTTCAAATTAAATCGTTGAGTTTCTTTACTTTTCCCTCCGAAGGAGGAGTTCCAGAATCAATCATTGCTTGTAATTCAGCAATCATCTCATTGGCAGTGTTGATGGTATCTTGGTCGACACTCTTACTCATTTCCATCATTTTGTGCGCCATCTTGATTGCCGATTTTGCTTTCGAGAATTTCTTTGCGTTTTCTTTTGCCTTATCGCCACGTTGCTTGGGTGAATATCCGGTGACTTCATCGAGGAATGACGACCATTTCTTTCGGGAATCCATTGCTTTTTCCCGGCCGCCATCGGAAGATAAGAATTCCTTGAGTACATCGCCTTTCATCTGTTCAACATCGACAACAAGTTTTCCATCTGAGCCAAATTCGCCGGTGATGCGAGTGAGGATGGCAAATGAACCGGTAAAAACACCTTCTGAATTAACTTGAATATCATCAAAATATGTGGTTGCAATACGTGCAAGGCCTGCATTTCCACCAATTTTTTTCTCTAAACCGCGCTTGACTGCGAATCGCTCCATACAACGGCGAAGCGCCTCTTTGCCATAAGGCTCACCGTTGAGGAGAATGAGAAAATCCTCTTCGGTTGTGTAGGAGGGGTTTTTTTGTAGTTGGCGTTGGGCAATTCATGAGAGGACACTTTTTCCTAGGCATCTGCCTGCTCATTCTACTCTTGCCGGCAGTCCCTGCACAGCCGAAATCAGTCATTCAATTGACTCTAGTTGATACACTGGAAGATTCTGATATCGGAATTCATGCAGGTAAGTTGTCACCAAATGGTATGTCAGTTCTTATGGTCGGTGAAGATGGCTATGCACACATTGTCTCGGCTTATCACGCCGAGGATCGCAGCCAAGACATCGAACTGAATACAGCTCGAAGCGCGGCACTTCATGATGTCTCTTGGCACCCCCGAGGTGAAACGGCATTGCTTACTGGCGACATGGGTGTTGCCCTGCGTTATTCAACCGAAAACCATGCCATCACAACTGTCAACGGTTCTGGCGCCATTATGGGTCTTAACATGACTGCTGTTGAGTGGAGGCCTGCTGGAGATTATGCCTACTTTGGTGCTTCTGATGGTAGCCTTTGGAAATATTCAGGGGGTTCTGG
>JABJFI010000086.1 GCA_018662825.1 Methanobacteriota archaeon
CGGTATTGAAGCACAAATGGCTGACCCTGCCTTTTACGAGGGCGATTGGGAAACAGTCATGGAACGCTACTCAGAACTTCAACAAACGCTTGGAGCAAGCGGTGGTGGAAATGTTGCCAATATCGCAAAAGCCACGCTTACACGACTTGGGCTTGACAAGCATCCAATGGATATGAAAGTCAACAAACTCTCAGGTGGGGAAAAGGCAAAACTGGCTCTGGCCCGACAATTGGTTGGTCTTGCTGGTGTTGATGTCATGTTCCTCGACGAGCCAACCAATCACTTGGATATCGAAACGACTGAATGGCTTGAAGGATTCTTGAAAGATTTCAAAGGCGCTCAATTAATTGTCTCACACGACCGTTATTTCCTCGACCAAGTGTGCACTCGAATCGTTGAAGTGGATAACCTGCGTGCATGGCCTTGGAAGGGAAATTATAGCCAATTCTTACGTCAAAAGATTGCTACTGAAGCGGCATTGGGAGACATGATTCATACCGTCGAGAAGAAAATTGCCGCGACTACTGGGGCGCTCAAACAAATGAAGCGTGCCAACAAATATGACAAGTCAATTTCTGCAAAACAAAAGATGATTGAGCGAATGCAACAGGAACTGAAAGCACTTCGTGCGCGTGTTCCAAAAAAGCGTAAGCCATTGATTCTCAGCTTGGAAGCAACCGATAAGGCTAGTATGGATGTATTCCAACTCGATGGTGCAACCAAAGTCTATGAAGGACTTGAGCGACCAATTCTCAACAATCAAGATTTAGAAGTTAGAAAGGGCGACCGAATTGGTATTGTTGGCGGCAATGGACAAGGGAAAACCACCTTGCTAAAAATTATCAATGGAGATGAAAAACTAACTAGCGGCAAGAGAGATTTAGCACCTGGGTGTGAAATCGGGTATTTCCACCAAGACCACGCTACTCTTGATTTCGGACTCTCACCTGTTGAGCAAATACAAAAACTTCGTCCCGACTTCCAATACGGCGACATCCGAGCGGCCTTGGGCCGATTCCAATTCTCTGGCGACCAAGTGACAACCAAATTGTCTCAACTCTCCGGTGGCGAGCGAGCACGTGTTGCCTTGCTCAAATTGTTGCTTGAAGAAAATAACTTACTGTTGATGGATGAGCCTACCAATCACTTGGATATGGATTCAAAAGACACCTTGGAAGAGGCACTCAAGGGCTATGAAGGCTCTTTAATTACCGTTTCACACGACCGATGGTTCCTCGACCAAGTGGTCAACCGCATTTGGGAATTACAAGACGGTGTAGTCACCGTATACTACGGAAATTACACCGATTATATCCGAGCAAAGAAGGGACTTCCACCTCTTGCTGACGGTGAAATTTCCGATATTTGAGCCCCAACTACTAGGGGCTGATTTGATGAACCAACAGCCTGTGGCATCGGCATGGCCGATGAAGACCCTGTGTTTGAGACGACGACCGGTCCGGTTCGCGTCATCACCGCAGCCTCCTTGTTTGATGGCCATGATGCGGCTATCAATGTCATGCGAAGACTGATTCAATCATCTGGAGCAGAAGTAATTCACTTGGGCCACGACCAATCAGCCAAAGCGGTAGTCGATTGTGCTGTGCAAGAAGATGCACATGCAGTGGCTCTAACTTCGTATCAAGGTGGACATGTTGAATATTTCACATATATTCGACAATTACTCGATGAAGCAGGTTGCGAACACGTTCGAATCTTTGCTGGTGGCGGTGGAACTATCACACCACCTGAAATTAGAACCCTTCACCAATCGGGAATCTCAAAAATCTACTCTCCTGATGATGGCAGAACCATGGGGCTCATGGGGATGATCCACCATTTGATGGGTCTTGCATCTGAAGTTGATTTGATTGATGATTCACGTCTTGCCTCATTGGATGGACCTGTGACACCAGACGATATGGCGAAAGTTGGTCTTTTGATGACCTTGTCTGAAAGTGCTGATGATGCCACCTTCAAGGCTGCTCTTGATACGGCGCGTTCCTCCAAAAAACAGGTGCCTGTAATTGGGTTCACTGGGACTGGCGGTGCAGGAAAATCAAGTCTTCTCGATGAATTAATGCTTCGTATTCAACGTGATAATCCTGGCAAGAAGGTCTGTCTCTTGTGCGTCGACCCAACACGAAAGCGTACCGGCGGGGCTTTGCTTGGCGACCGTATTCGAATGAATTCTCTTTCCAATAACGACCTATTCATGCGTAGTCTAGCAAGTCGTGGCTCTGGCTCTGAAATCAGTGCTAATCTTGACCGAGCCATCGAAGTAGCCAAGGCGGTTGGTTTCGACATGATATTCTGTGAAACAAGTGGAATCGGACAAGGCAGTGATGCCATAACTTCTGTTGCCGACCATTCACTATATGTCATGACTGCTGAATTTGGCGCACACACTCAACTTGAGAAAATCGAAATGCTTGATGTCGCCGAGATTGTGGTACTCAATAAATACGAGAAGCGAGGCAGTGAAGATGCTTTACGAGCAATTCGCAAGCAAGTTAGACGTAACCGTAACATGTTCGATGTCGAAGATGAAGCATTGCCTGTTGTCGCGACAATCGCCAGCCAATTTGCTGATGGTGGCGTTGACCGATTGTGGTGCAAGTTAGCAGAAATTGTTGGATTTGAAGCCAGTGAG
>JABJFI010000088.1 GCA_018662825.1 Methanobacteriota archaeon
ACTGACAAATTCTGGCTCAGGTTCAGGTTCAGGTTCAGGTTCAGGTTCAGGTTCAGGTTCTGGCTCAGGCTCAGGCTCAGGCTCAGGCTCAGGTTCTGGCTCAGGTTCTGGCTCAGGTTCTGGCTCAGGCTCAGGTTCTGGCTCAGGTTCTGGCTCAGGCTCAGGTTCAGGTTCCAATTCCGGAACGCTCTCCCCTTTTCCAAGGCCAATATCAAAAGCACCTGAAAAAGCATCCTCCTCTGCTTTTGCCACCACTTTTTGGTTATTGGTATCAATGACTGGTTCAGGAACAGGTGTTTCAGCAACAATTGGCAAATCAACCGAAGTTTGAGAGGCTGCAGGTTTTGAGGGTTCAGGCAAGGGTAGAACGTCTTGCTTCTTTGCAGTAGGTAATGGAATTGCTTCGGGTGAACTTGAACGTGGAACAGAAGTGGTCTTAGTAGGTAAAGCAATACTTGCAGTGGCAGCCTCTCCACTTGCTAAAGAAGGGATTGGTAATGCGTGTCCAGCGACATCCATGGCTGCATCAAGTTCGTCAACCACATCAAGAAGAGTGGCTTTATTGGCCTCTGGATTAGCAAATAATCCGGTTATGGCATTATGATATCGGGTGACTTCACCATCCGAACCAGTGGTTGAAGCAATAGCTAAGAGTTTGAGTATTCGCATTGGGTCTGCAAGTGTAGAGAGTTTCTTTTGCTCTTCATCGGAAATAGAAGGGCTGTTTCCACTGATGTCGCCTAACGAATCAGGTAATCCAAGATAATTTGAAAGTGGGTCGGGTAAACTCATCAAGCCTAAGTGACTGGTAACCAAGTAGTATATTTCACCGCCTTCACATTGAATTCTTTCACTAGCGGCTTCGAAATCAAAATCCCCTGGGAGAAGTACGACATCTGAGAGAATGGAAAAGAACTTCTCCATGGCTTTGTTCTGCTCCATTGCCATGAGGGTGTGTACCATGTCAGAGGACGCAACAACACCGAAATAAGCCGCATTGACATCGACTTCAATTCCATCGGGCATAGAAGCGCCTTCAAGTTCCTTTTTGGCCATATACTATTCCCCCCTCTTTCATGTCTAATTGAGTCCCGTTCTTGAGTATGATGCTGGAAAATGTTCCTTGATAGTGAACTCAATACCAAATTAACGGCTTCGACCCATATTAAATATCGCTCGTGATTGAGGTGCAGTCCACCCTGTTTCTTGTAATTGCATCATGATTGAACGTTCTTGTTCTCCGTCATCGAGTGAACTTCGAACCCAATCTGCGGCTGATTCACGGTCATCTGCCTGCCAATCCTCAAAAATCGATAGATCAATTTTGAAAGAAGCCTTGCGAACTTTTGCCGAAACTTCGCTTTCTTCTTCTGGTTCTGGTTCTGATTGATTCGCAAAGGATGGGCGCGCACGTGGGGATGGGCCGCCGCTTGAAGGGGCTGCCCGAGTCGGTGGTGAACTTGGACCTCGCCCTTGTGGGCCTTTCGGAGGAGCGCCCGAGGGGCCGCTTTTCGGACCACTTGACGGACCACTTGATGGACCTCTCGATGGTCCCTTCGATGGTGACTTTCTTGAAGGCGGAGATGTTTGTGAACTACGGCTATTTCTAAAAGGAAGTGGTTCATCATCATCATCGTCATCCCAATCGTCATAATCATCTTCATCATCATCAAAATCATAATCGCCACCTCGCCGACGCATAATGATGACCCCTACAATAAGGAGAAGTACGGTTCCTGCAATTGCAACCATCACTGGTGTAGACATTCCCAATATCGAAGATGCTTCATCTCCTGTATCCGCTTTTTTGAGAGGACAACCATCGTCATACCCATCAATTCCAGCAGGTTCATTTATACAATTATCTCGAAGGTCCGAAACACCATCTCCATCTGAATCCAGTTGGTCTAAGATACATCCGTTCTCATCAACATCGTCTTTCTGACTATATGGGGTGTCAGGGCACAAATCAGGCGAGGTGCCCGAGATATTATCGCCATAACCATCATAATCATCGTCCAACCATTGAGTTGGGTTTCCTGCAAGCCCTGTAGGCTCAAATTCGTCTCGATATCCATCGCCATCGTCAAAGCAACCAAAGTAATCAATGAAGGATGTACCTACTTCTGTCGGACAATCATCTGCTTGAGAACCGTTTGGATTATCACCATAGCCATCGCCATCTTGGTCAAACCATTGTTCGCCATCCGTTGGGAAGGCATCTCCTGATTGATTTTCTCTCAAATCTGTGAGTTCATCGAGTGTGAAAACGTAAGTACCTGAATAGCCATCACCATCCAAATCTTGCTCAAATGCAGATTCGTCAGTACAACCATCGGCAAGAACCGGATAACCAGCAGGAGTTTCAGGGCAATTATCTTCTCCATCAGAGATTCCATCACCATCTGAATCCCGTTGAGATGGAGCACAACCATTCTCATCGACTGCTCCTCTTTCATCATAGATAGTATCTGGACAAAGGTCTGAAGGGCCAGTAACATTGTCCATATCATCATCGGTTTGGAGTTGTGAATCACTGCACCCACTTGCATCTACTGTATCTCCAAATTGAGTTTGAGGGCAAAGGTCGATGTCATTCATGATGGAGTCTTGATCATCGTCCAATTGATTTTCTGCGCAACCTGCCGCATTGACCGAAAGGCCTTCGTCTGTATTGGGACAAATATCCTCTACATCGGGGACAAAATCGCCGTCAAGGTCCGCAGAATCAATGAATCGGCATCCAATACCTGTCCCATCTTCATAGGGACTTGTACCTTCAAGCACACCTGCAACCGATGGACATTCATCGGCCTGGTAACCTGCTGGGTTATCTCCAAATCCGTCAAGGTCAAAATCCAGCCATTGGGTGGGTTCAAGAGGGAATTCGTCTTGCGAATTCATCCAACCATCACCATCTGAATCCGGACAACCAGGATATGGGCTGGTCGAATTACCCCATACACCAGGACAGCCATCAAGAATGAGGCCTTCACCGTCATTTTCTGTTAGGTTGTCTGTTACATTGTAATATGAAGTCCAACGGTCAGGATAACCATCTGAATCGTTATCTTCTGCAGCGGCAATATTGTCAGGGAATCGGTCGGGGTTTGTGGCGCCTTCGGAACTGTTGTCACCGTAGCCGTCACCATCTGAATCAGCCCATTGTGAAGCATCAAAAGGCCAAGCATCAGCACCATATTCTACTGTCCAATTGAAACCACCATTGGTTGAAGGGTCTGAAGACCCATCTAAGTCTGAATCAAGGCAACCGTTTCTGTCACGCCAAGATGCGCCCCAATCCCATTTACAAGAATCAGCGTCAATGCCGGATGAATTGTCGCCCCAACCATCACCGTCTTGGTCTTTGTATTGTGTAGGATTGAATGGGAAAATGTCACCATCGGGCTGGGATGAATCATATTCTGTAATGCAACAATCTTGCCCTGAATTGTCCCCATACCCATCTCCATCGCTATCTAAGGCGAGTTTCCAATTGAAGCTGAAAACATCCCCATCGAGGTAGTTGAATTTGTTATTTGACCAGCCATCTTGGTCATAATCGTCACAGCCTTTTCTGTCAATCCAAGAAGCACCGTGGTCGTCGTTGCAGGCATCATCCAAATCTGCATAGCCATCATCGTCATAATCAAGACAACCATAGGTGTAGAACGATGAAGGGCCAAAAACTGATTCACAGTCATCGTATAGAGGGCCAAGTGGATTGTCTCCATAGCCATCTCCATCACCATCTGACCATTGGTTTCCTAACAATGGGAGGTCGTCAATCAAATCAAAAATGAGGTCTCTATCTGCATCCGGATAGAGTCGCAAGACTTCAACATCCCATAACACACTGTCTTGTATGGCAAGATGGAGGGTTTGGTTTGAGTCTGTGTACAAACCAACAGTTCCTGTAGCCGTAATATCGCCAAATGAAAGGCTATTCCAAATGTATTGTGAAGAATTTGTAGATGGCGTTTCTATATTGAGGGTGTTCCATGTAAGTAAATTGGTTTGACCAACACTGGTCATCAAAATGAATGTGCCATTTTCTGATGAAAGGTCCCATGCTCCATCGATGGTCGATGGAGGCTGAGTTCCGAATGATTTCCAATCAAGAGAACCATTGCGAACATAAAGAACGTCGCTGTTTGAATCAGCTCTAACTGCCATTGCAGGTTCTGCGCCACCGTTCAAATCGAGATTAAAACTGCTAATTGAACCACTTGGCTGAGTTAGGTTTGAAGTCGCCTGCCAAGTTGAATTCTCTGCCCAAGTAGAGTTATTCAACTGACGTTCATAGATATCGAGAACACCGGTTGCAGTCAGTGTAGCAACCATGAGTGTCCCGTCATCGGCCATTGCCAACTCAATATTTGAAGAAAGGTCAGTAAGTCCTGTGATGATGCTTGATGTTAGGTTGGTACCATCATGCATCCACAGAGATAAGTTTTGGTTGGCGCCATCATTGTGAATAAGGGCAACAGCAAGGTCACCGTTTGGTAAAAACATCGATGGGAAATCGCTGGAGACTGCCTCTCCTGCGCCACCAATGGGTGTGGAGGACCAACTGCTGCCAACATAACTAGAGGTCATGAGTTGTTCATCAGTTGCATCACGATAGATGATGTGCGTATCATCGATTGAATCGGTAAGGACTACCAGAGGGTCTGCGAGGTCAACGCCGGTGGTGACTTGCATATTACTCCATCCTGAATCATCTTCTATGGCTGAGTAAATGACATAGCCTCCAACATCTGTTGACGCGTGTGCTAGGTGTTGGTGCCCTTCTGAATCGAGGGCGGAGCCAAGGAATTCACCCCACGCTCCGTTTGTGAGAATTCCCTGTTCAATCGCGGAATAACTGGTGGTTGTTTGCATTTTCAAACCATGCCCTCCTTCTGTTGTGAGAATGATTGGTCGACCAGCGCCAGTTCCAGCAAAAGCAAAATTGGTTGAATTCATTGTCGGGGATGAAACGGTTTTATCCGCCCAAATTCCTGTGGCTGTTCCGTCATCAACATGTTCCAAGAAATGTAAAGAATGGTCATTCATGAAGGATAAGAGCATACTTGCTTCTCCTCGATTTGAAGTTGAAACATCAAGGAATTCAAGTTCATCATCAAAAGTAAAGTTTGTCGATTCCCAATCGCGTTCAGAATATAATTCATGGATAACTTGGAAGGAACTACCGGAAGTCGATTGACGATAACTCAAACTGATTTCATTGAGTCCATCACCGTCAATGTCCCCAAGTGTTGCCATTGACAGACCTTTGTATTCTTGTGCAGCACCCGTTGCAAGTAATTCCGATTCACTTCCAAGGCCAGATGCAGAACCAAGAATTAAATCGACCTTGCCGTTGCGGGTTGCACCTTGTTGCATGAGCAATACATCGTCATATCCATCTTCATTAACATCACCAGCACCCATGAACATTAGTCCAAGCATTGCATTGGGTGATTCACCAGATTGTGTCCAGTTCGGCACCACGGAATGGATTCCAGCAGATGAACCGTGATATAGCCATACTTTTCCAGCTTGATATTCCGGTGTGCCGTTGTAGACTTCTGAAAACATCATATCGTCATATCCATCTGAATTGATATCCCCGATGAAATCAATAGTATGGCCAAACATTTTGCCTTGTACCGTTGAAAGAATTGTTTGGTCGGCACTTCCATTGAAACCAAACAAAGTTCCAAAATATATTTCCACTGATGGGAAACCGGTAAATGAGTCAAAATTGGCTGCGTTGGAAACGAGTAAATCGTCAAAACCGTCACCATTCAAGTCCCCTGAACCGCTCAATGACTGCCCTAAGAGTGTATATTCTTGGGTTTGAGTAATATTACGAACATGGTCCATGCCCGAAAGGTTTCCTTTGTAAATCGAAATCTTTCCACGGTGAATCACTTCATTTGGAAGCGTTGTAACGATGACCGAATGATTGGCTGCAACAGCAGCCAAATCAGCATAGCCATCACCGTTCATAACTGCAATTCCTTCGATTTTCCAGCCGAGTGCTTCACCTTGATTACCAGAAACATTCCACCATGGCCCACTGTCAATTCCTGTTGAATTGCCAACAAATATTTGGATTAGACCATGGCCCCCAGATTCATTTGCTTCAGTGTTATTCCAACCTGGAGAACCAATGGCTAAATCATCAAAACCGTCGCCATTGAAATCTTGAACAGCCAGACCTGAACCAAAACGTTCGCCTGCTTGGCTACCAGTCATCGACCAAATATTGGTTGGAGAAAGCCCTTGAGAGGAGCCAAAAGACACCGTTACTTGTCCAGTCTCGGCGTTATTATTAGAAAAATCCGGTTCCGAATAAATGAAATCGTCAAATCCATCACCGTTAATATCTCCCATGGCGGAACTACCTTCTTCAAGGTCAATAGATGCGGTTGCTTGGAAATTTGGAATAGGGTTAATTCGCCCTTCATCTTGTCCTGAAA
>JABJFI010000012.1 GCA_018662825.1 Methanobacteriota archaeon
ACCCTTGACTTGCCTTCGGAATTAGTGAGTTTGTCGGGAAATATCGCAAGAACCCAAGAGGGGAAGGCATTCACTCACATTCATTGCTGTTGGTCGGACGATGACAATAATGTTCATGCAGGTCACATGTTTGAAGCAACGGTACACGTTGTAGCAGAACTGCATATACGAATTCTCTCTCAAGCGATTATGACGCGTTGTCCAATGGCAGATGTAGAGTTATTGGGACTGCAGTTTTCGTGATGTTCATATCCTGTGGCGCGGGTGCATAATCATGGCCGACGGTGAGCGTATTCAACAACTGGCCGAAGCGGTTCGCTATCATCGAGAATTGTATTACAATCAAGCATCGCCAGAAATTTCGGATGCGGAATTTGACGCGCTGTGGGACGAATTGGAACACCTCGACCCCGAGAATGAAATCCTCCATCAAGTTGGACCTGAACCACTGCCCGGTACAGTGAAAGTTGAACACATGTTCCCAATGCGTTCTCTCGATAAAGGGACTTCGGATGAAGATATCATCCACTTCATTACACAATCAACCAGTGGCGGAAAACGATATTTGGCTCAACCGAAACTCGATGGCTCAGCCCTATCCCTTGAATACGTCGCTGGAAACCTGCATCGAGCTGCAACCAGAGGTAGTGGCGAAAGAGGAGAAGATGTGACCTTGAATGCAAAGTTGGTGGCTAATATTCCAACCCGCCTCAAAATCCCTGTGGATTGCCATGTGCGTGGAGAGGTTGTTATGCCGGTGAAAGTTTTTGATGAAAAGTACAGCGAAATTTCTCCCAATCCAAGAAACCTATGTTCGGGCGCATTACGTCAAAAACACGGCGATGGAAAGGCTGATGCTTCGGATTTGGTGTTCTGTGCCTATGATGTGAAGTTTGTCAATGATTCACCTCAATTACGATACGACAGCGAATTGCTGGATATGCTGAAAAACACAATTGGAATTGAGCCAGCACCATGGCAAGTGTTCGAATCCGACGCTATTCAAAATGAAATGATTGAATACACCAACAAGTGGAGAATGAAACGCTCATCGTATGAATATGAAATCGATGGTATTGTTTTCAAACTCGATGACCTTGTTCAACGAAAACGGTTGGGTTCGACTGCTCACCACCCAAGATGGGCTTTGGCATGGAAATTTCCGCCTGAAGAAGCAACCTCTGTCTTGCTAGAAGTTAATTGGCAAACAGGACGAACTGGGGCAGTGACGCCGGTTGCTCGCATTGCTCCACAGATGGTTGGAGGCGTAACTGTCGAGCATACAACCCTACACAATGTTGGCGAAGTTGAACGCCTCGATCTCAAACTTGGCGACAGAGTTCTTATTGTTCGTCGAGGCGATGTTATTCCAAAAATCGAATCTGGCCTCGGGCCTGCAAAACAAGCCGACCTTGAAGGGCGACTCCATGCTGACGGGACTCTCTTCGAAGAGAAATTACCTATTTCTTGCAAGATTGAAATCCCATCACATTGCCCTGCATGCCAAGGGCAATTAGAGGCCGATGGCGCATTCATTCGTTGTAATGACCTAATGTGTGATGCACGAACTAGCCGGTCGATTTTGTATTGGTGTCGGGCTTTAGAAATGGATGGGATTGGAGAGAAACTAGTCGAACAACTGCTTGAACAACAACTCATATCTTCTATCCCAGACCTATTCCGTCTTCAGCAATCTCAACTGGAAAACATGGAACGTATGGGCGAGAAATCTGCCCTGAATGTTTTAGCCGAACTAGACAAAGTCAAAACACTCTCACTCGGCAAATTCCTTCATGCATTGGGCCTTCCAGGTATCGGGCCAGAATTGGCTACCTCAGTTGCTCAACAATGCATTGACTTCTCCGCCCTTCTCCAATGGGTCGAGGATGCTTTTGCAATACCCGGAGATGAAAACTTCGGGCCCCTTACGGATGAAAAAGAAAAACCACATTCTGATAACCAGGCCATTCGCTCATTGTGTACTGTTGAAGGAATCGGTAGTAAAGTGGCCCTCCAAGTTCGTGACGGACTTTCAAAAAGAAAAGCCATGTTGCTTGACCTTGCCTCTCTTATCACTATTCAGGATGAGCCGAAAGCAGCATCGGGAGGCCCTCTTGATGGGATGACTTTTTGCCTTACAGGAACTCTTCAGCGCCCACGTAAAGAGGTACAACTCTCCATCAAGGCCGCAGGTGGGAAAGTGGTTGGCAGCGTATCTTCACAACTCAGCGTTCTACTTGCTGGCGAAAAAGCAGGGTCGAAACTTGCCAAAGCAGAATCGCTTGGTGTCGAAGTTTGGTCCGAGCAACAACTCGAACAAACCATTGGGCAATCAATTCCACCCTCCCGAGAAACCTTGTCTAAGGAGCCCGAGCAAAGTACGAAAGCAGAAAAGAATGA
Source organism: Methanobacteriota archaeon (assembly GCA_018662825.1). Lineage (GTDB taxonomy): Archaea > Thermoplasmatota > Poseidoniia > Poseidoniales > Poseidoniaceae > MGIIa-L1. The sequence continues at coordinate 2,401 of JABJFI010000012.1, forward strand.
GGTGAAACAACCTTCACTTTTGGATTTTAAATGATATTCAAATTGTCCGAAAGTACCATTCACTACCCGCCATTACACGCCAATAGAGGGATGGAATTGACGACTATGACCCCTCAACAATTCATTGACGCTGTCCTTGAATTTACCGATTTCGAATCGACCACTCATGTCGAACCTTTTGAATGGGAAGTTGATGGGAAAAAAGGTACGACAATGAAGGCAACCAATGAATATTGGACAAGTCGGCAACGGCAAGCCCATTCATTGCATGAAATTTCATATCGAGCATGTTACAAACCCCAACTTCCAAAATTTTTCATCGAACGTTTATCCGAGTTAGGCGACGCTGTATATGACCCGTTCATGGGTCGCGGCACTACACAAATGGAAGCATTTCTTCTTGGAAGAAAACCGTTAGGAAACGACATCAATCCTCTAAGTAAAGTACTCTTGGCACCTCGTCTTTTGCCCCCAAGTATTGAAGATATCGAACGGCGATTAAACGAAATAGATTTGTCGAATGCAAAAGAGCAGAACTCTGACTTACTTGCCTTTTTTCATGCAGACACACTCAAGGAGATTATCGCTCTGAAAGAGTATTGCCTTGAACGGGAAAAAAACGGGACCCTTGACGCTATTGATGCATGGATTCGAATGGTCGCCATAAATCGGTTGTCCGGACATTCTCCAGGATTCTTTTCAGTTTACACACTCCCTCCAAATCAAGCGGTGAGCGTCAAACGCCAATTGAAAATAAACGAAACACGAGACCAAGTTCCCGAGTACAAAGACATACAATCTCGAATCATCAAGAAGTCCAAGAGTTTGCTCAAAGATTGGAACGGTTCCCACCTCAATGAATTTACTCATGACCTCACCTCTCAATTGACAAACCAAGACGCCAAAGATGCCTCTGAAATTGCACCTCATTCAGCACAACTCGTCGTTACTTCGCCACCATTTTTGGATGTGGTTAATTATCAAGCAGACAATTGGTTGCGGTGCTGGTTCATCGGCGTTGACTCTTCGGAAATAGATATCAGTCAATTGAAAAACATTGAAGTTTGGGAGAAAGCGATGACCTCTGTTCTCGAAGACCTTCATCGAATTGTCAAATCTGGCGGTTATGTGGCTTTTGAAGTGGGAGAAGTCCGAAACGGAACTATATTGCTTGAAGAGAATGTCATACGATGCGGTATTCAAGCCGGTTTAGAGCCGGTAATAATTCTCATTAATGCTCAAGAATTTACCAAAACCGCGAATGCATGGGGCGTTGAAAACAAAACCAAAGGCACCAATACAAATCGAATTGTCGTTTTTGAAAAGAAGTAAATCTTTTCAAACATTGCACCAAGCCTTTGATAACTACTCGTGTGGTGGTGCAAGTATGAATCGAAGATACCTTGCTCTTACATTGATTCTCCTCGTCCTCCTTGGAGGTATTCCGTTAACACAAGGAAAATCAGCGGGAATATATCAACAAAGTGCTG
>JABJFI010000016.1 GCA_018662825.1 Methanobacteriota archaeon
CCCATGGATTGTCCCATCACTTGCAAAGATGAGGCCTGAGGGGAGTGGAGGATGGCTTTCCCAAGTATCGACAGTATCTCCCAAATTAGTGATATTGATATTCACTGTGCTGTGATTTGATTCAACAACTAATTCAGTTTCATAATAACTGATTCCACTTGGAGTAATATCGACAAATGTCAAAGAAATTTGGGTGCTTGCAACACCTCCTGTATTATTGGCAAAAACTGTGTAAATTGTCTCCGAATAGACCAGATAGGCTGTGCCAGTGATAGCGCCAGTACTGGTATTCAAAACGACACCGAAAGGAAGGCTTGGGTCAATAGACCAAATTATGGGGGCACCACCATCATAGGATGGTTCCAGATCGAGTACATCGACCTGTTTGGCAAATGTGTAAGTTCCAATGCCATAGGAGATATTTGATAATGGCTGGTCAACAATGGTGATGGTGAGGTTGCGCTGAGCATCTCCGCCGCTGTTTTCGGCTGTAATGACAAATGTGGAGGCTACCAGCAAACCATCTGCAGTACCGTGAATGCTGCAATCAGAATCAAGAATCAGCCCGCTTGGTAGGCTTGGTTGACTGGAACAATTGACAATTGCGCCATCGACACTCGTCGCCACCAATGGCGCCATCGGAATGCCTTTGGTGAGTGTTAAATCTCCATTTCCAAGAGCTCCATACCACAGTGAAGGGGCTTCATCAACTACGGTAATTTCTATTTCCACCTCTATTGAACCTCCTGTATTTGTAGCATTGACCAGATGTGTTGTCACTCCTAAAACACTGGTTTTTCCGCCAATACGGCCATTGTGGTCAAGAATGATGCCTTCTGGAAGTTCAGGAGAAATACTCCAAGTATCGATACTCATACCTCCAATGATAGGTAAGGGAAGTTCACCGTATTGCATAGAGATAAACGACCATTGAGGATTCGGATAATGGAACATTGGAGCAGCATTGATTACCGAGATTGTGAGGTTAGTCATGGCCATTCCCGCCTCATTTGCAGCGATGATGGTGTGGTTAGAAGATTCATGCTCTTGTAGGGGCAATGCAGTTATTTCCCCACTTTCACTATTGAGGATGACAAAAGGTGGGAAGGCTGGATAAACAGACCAAGTATCAGGCCCATCGCCAGAAAAGGAGGGAGTCAATGTGTGATTTTCTCCAATACGCCATTCTAGAATATCTACACCATAGGTGAGGTTACTCGGCTTATCCATTTCATCACAGATATCATCGCGCCAAACTTCAGCCGATGTGCAATCCTCTGGTGTCGGCAATTCAGGTTCGGGTTCAACACACCCTTCGTCTGTTAGAATTTGCAAACCTTCGCATTCAATTACCTCCTGCTCTTGTTCTTTCGAGGAGATAATTTTCATACTGACTACGTATGAACTGGATGCAACCAATAGTGTGAGAAGAATGGCCAGGCCAATCTTGAATCCCGACCTCTCTTGCATAGCAGGGCCTTGCTGTCATCACTTAGAAAACTTTCAACACCGAAAATCAAGTGAGGACTTCAAGCAAACGATCTTGTTCTGCTGCAAAACGCAATTCCATAGCGATACGTCGTCCGCTTGACATTGGTTTTCTCCATGTAGCATTACCATAAGGATGGCCAACACTGACATGAACATTTGTTCCACCGCCTAAACGAGGTGCAACGTCATAAATGTAGTAATTCATATCCTTGTCAATACAGGTCTGTAAGCAGAACGGACCGATGATTCCCGGGTCATAATGTTCCTTACTCGCAGTGATAAAGCGTTCTCCAAGTTCAAAGGCCTTCTCTAACAATGATTCTCTAATAGTTGCTGTGTTATGACCTACTACAGTCATTTCAGGGATTTGTTGATGTGCCGGCATAGTCATTTGTTGTGGTGCAGGCAAACGGACATGACCATCAAGTGATGATTCAAAACGCCAATCAACACCGAGCAATTCGAGTTTTTCACCCTCTTCAGCCAACGGACTATAGAAAAAGTTGAGATTGAAAACAGGACCGATGACATAACGTTCAATTCGAGCACCAGCTAATGACTCCTCATCAATGACCCCTTCAGCGAGAAGAGTTTGAGATTTCTCTTGATATTCTGCATAGGATGCGCAGGTGAAGAATCCACGCTCTAATTTCTTCTGGGCATGATGCAACTTGACAATCACTAAACAATCGATATCTTGTGGGTCGGCTATTGCTTCAGGGTATGGGAGTCCTGCTTTGTCGAGAATCCAGTAATAGTCTTGTTCTTCGGTTCTCTCTTCCATACGCAACATGTTACGAGACCCGAAAAGGGGTACTTTGAATGTATTTTCAACATCCTCAATCGAAGAATAGGAGGTGAATGAACGATTTGGAATGTAGACCACATTTCGCTTGCGCATTTGCTCTTGCATTTCATGTTTCATCACATCGTCAAAAGAAGGCATTACAATCGCTTTATCGACCATTCCTCGGACCACACGTCCCGATTGAGAGCGCTGTGCTTTGAAGTAATTAGCGTAGGTCTTGTGGCGCCCCTCTTTGCAATATGCAACGGTTGGAAACCCTTCTTCGATTGCTCCATCACAAATATCGAGGGCTGAATGAGAGGCAGTCATACCAATACGAAGTTTCATTCGGTCATAATCCTCAACGATGGCCGCTATTTCATCTTTCGACAACATTGGATTCCCTCGGTAGTGGTTGTGTAGAAGGGGGGGTCTTTCATCTCATCGGAGTGACCAACATCAGTCATAACGCTGAAGTTGCATCAATTCTTCGGTGGAAAGTGTCTCACCAGACATCAATTTACCCATCAAGTCTTGCACTTCAACACGAGCCGAAGGTCGTTGTCCTTCACCAGCATTTGCTCCACGCATAGCACGAAGCATGTCTTGAATCGAGTGAAGACAGCGGAGAGATACAATGTAGGCGCGGTGGTTTTTGTCAGCATCTTTCTTTGATGCACGAAGTTTTCGGTGAGCGGATTCTGCCTTCTCCCGTTGGTTATCGACTTCTTTGTTCCATTGCAACATCAAATCGTGCGCCTCTTGAGCCGCTTCTGCTGCTTGCTCAACGGCTGCGTGAGCTGTTTCTTGAGTTTCCATAGCGGTTCTCAGGGCTTCCCGAGATTCTTTGAGATCAGTATTTGAATCTTCAGAAATTTTCATCTTCTTGATTTTTGCACTGATTTCCTTCATCCGCTTCATGACTTTGGTTTCATTTTTACCAGTGTGGCGTCCCATTTCGAATTCATTTTCTAAGCGGATTAATTCTCGACGAAGTGAATGGATAGTATCAGGTCGGTCACGACGCCCTCTGCCTCTGCGACCATCATCGCGTTGTTCAGGGGCCGCCTCTGGGCCTTTTGCAGCATTCAAAGCATCTTTTGATTCACGAACCATCTTATTTGCTTCTTGTCGAACTGCCTTTTTGTCGCGAACAATTTCATTCATTTGTTCTCGAATTTCACGTTGTTCACGAACCTGAACAATCAATTCACGGACTTCGCCGTTCATTTCATTTCGGGTAATTGTAAACTTCTTGGAGTTATCATTACACTCATCACGAAGAGTTCTGTATTTTGTGGCTTTTTCATCAGCCATTTTTCGTCGCTCTTCGAGTTGAGTTTTTAGTTCATCCATTCGTATCTAACCTGGTCTGTGGAAGATTCCCATCTTCTCACTGGACTTGCGACCGACCCTTCCCATTTAACCTCTTCACTGCACGGTTTAGATTCTGGGGCGATGAAAAATTTCAACTTCGTATCAGAGATGGCCGATTTCAAGGCTGAAGCGCATTCAATTTAGTCGTAGCAATCTCGAGAGATTGACGGATACGCCCAAGATTCGACGAGACTTCACAACGAAGTACCAGCACCTTTTGGCCAAGCAATTCTTGAACTAAGATTGTTCCATTCTCTCCGTTGAGAGTGACACGCCCAGTCGAAAATCTTGGGTCGAGTAACGCAATGGCTTTTCCAAGAGTTTCTACCGAATCATCATGACGAGGTTCTGTGAATAATACAAAACCATCTCCGTCGAGTAATGCAACACCGGTGACGCCGGGCTGCGCTACAATTTCTTCGAGTAGACGCTGTTCCACACCCTATCCTAGAGATGGGGGAGCATAACCTTTGACCTCGATGAGCGCAGAATTTTGAATCATTCAAAAATTATAATGGGCCCTTCATTTCATATCCAAGACCTGATTTATAATAATGCGGAAGTTCCTTTACAACCGTTAAGCCCCTCGTTTTATAGAATTCTTGAGCACGAGAATTTTCTGCTTTAACTTCTAATTGAATGGTAATCTTTCCCGCTGCTCGTGAGATTTCGACCAAATGGTCCCAAGCCTTTCCACCCCATCCACATGATTGATACTTAGAATCGAGCACAAAGGCCGCTATCCTAACACCGTTCTGTCCATGTGGAAGAGCCCAAAGAACACCTAAGAGTGATTCTGGAGTGGGATATTGTTCTTGGTCAATAAGGAACATATTTCCACTCCACTGAGGTATCGGCAAATTTGAAATTGATTCATGAGTATATTCTTCACCAGTTTCACTGAGAAACATGGACTGGATTTTTTCTTTCCAATCATCAGGTAGGGTTTTCGGCTCATGGCCATACATCCATTGGATGTTCACCATGCTCATCAACTCAATCTTTACGGCCCTTTTTGGATTGGGCGCGCTCACCGCGTTGGGCAGAAAATTGTCTTGCTGTGTTTTGCTTCTTTTTCCTTTCAGCACGACGACTGCTTTTTGGAGTTGGCCTAGACTTGCTGACAGATGCTATGCCTCCACTATTCAACAAAACGTCGAGGTCAGAAAGCGAAAGTGTTCCTCCGGTTGCTGCGCGATGTTGAACTTCTTCTGGTTTCGGACCATCTCTGCGAGGTGCCCAATTTGCTTGGCCAGACTTCCCTTTCTTTCGGCCTTTTCTATCACCTTTTGAGTGAGAATTTCGCGCAGAATCTTTGCGAATTGAAACACGAATCCATGCTTCTAGTCTACCTTTTTCTCGGCGCAAGTGGCGTAGTTCTTTCCTACGTTGTTGAATCACTTTATTCAGTGAATGTGCATTTTGATCGAATTGTCTTGCTTGACTGAATTCAGTGGTAATATTCGCCAGAATCGGTTCTGATTTTACCAATTCCGCATGGACTTCTGTTTGTTTCTTTTCGGTGATTTTCAAATCCTTTACAGCCTTCTTTTGCTCTCGCACAAGTTCGATAAATTCTTTGTGTGCAGCATCAGCCTTGAGTGCAACAGCATGCATGGCATGTAGTTCAAAGAACCACGAAAATTGTTCTTCCTCACGTTGTAAAGATGGCACATGGAAGAAATCAATGTCGCCAGTAAGGTTGTCATAGACTTCGACCAATAATTCGCGAATTCGGTATAATGGGATGCCAATTTGTTGATTATATTGGTCCCGTTGCTCTTGCAATTGGTCCATTTTTTCACTTCGGGGGCGCAGACTTCGAACAAGCGTGCGGTGTTCCTTTCGAAGCCCGCTTGTTTCCTCGAAATGTCCGCGCAGTGCTTGCGAAATTTGGATATTATTTTTCCTCTCTTGATGAAGGGCCTCAATACGGATTTCTAAATCGGAATGTTGCGATTCAGTTTCCTTTAGCATTTTGTCGATATCTGATTTTGGAAGTTTTCTTAAATCTTCAAACAAATCTTTTTCTTCCATCTCTTGAATGCGTTCAGGGTTCTTTAATTCACACAATTCAGAGAAGGATTTACCTTCATTGATTCCAATCCAGAAACGAAACAACTCTTCCTGTATGTCCATTGCTCCATCAGGGCGTAAGACACGACTCAAGTCATGTTCGTGATTAAACGGGTCTTCAACAGGGAATGAATGCAGGCCTAAACGAGTTTTTCCACCCTCTATCACTGCTTTTGATGCATTTGGTTTGCCGTATTTCCACTTTTTCTTTTTCCGAGTGATTGGTGCTCCACTGCGAATCGAAATAACATGCTCATCCCATGGCCTCTCAATGACCAATTGCTGGAAGAAGTGAACAAGCAACTCTCCCAATGATTGAGTATTTTGTTCCTTGAGTAGTTTTTGAGGCTCAGCTGCCATTGTCAAATCATATTCAACACCCTCTACTTTGAGAATAGTTCGCTCTTTTCCAGTTTGAATATTCGGTGCGACACAAGGGGTTGTAGTTTGCAATGCCTGAAGCATTATGAGGCTCCAAGCATAAGATGAGAACGTACCTTTTGCCGCATCGCAGACATCACGCTGATGGGCCCAATATTTGATGCCCAAAATACACTGTCGAATACGCTCATCAGTTTCAGAATAGGCTTTTAGAAGGGTGGTATTGTGAAGTGCGAGAGTATTATTAATCGAAATATCGACAGGAATTTTGGTTCGTTCATCAATAAATTTGATAATTGGGACTTTAGCAGAATTAATCACTTGTATGTCTTCCATTTCTTGGTATCGAAGGGTGCTTGAGAGCGAACGAAGAACCTTCTTCGGTTTTTGACCATCAAATAAGAGACACAAATCCAAATCGCCATGAGAAAGAGAAAGTCCAGATTCCGAAGAGCCAAATCGTCGCAGTGAACTACCTTTGAATCTTTTTTCAATGGTTCGTTTTAGATGTTCGTAAAGGCCATCACGTTTTTTCGCTGCAGATTTTGTTGGGAGTTGACCTTCAAGTACACTTTCCAAATCCAGTGTGAGTTGTTTTAATGCCTCAGGCGCCAAACCGCTTCCATCAGGAAATTCTAGTTGTTCACACAAATATTGGTGGACTAAAGGCCAGCGGTGCTGCTGTTCTGAATCAAAGCCAGTGATTTGACAATCATCGCTCATTCTTCCTCACCCTTACCTTTCTGCGTTTTTTGAGTTTGCTGTGATTTAGCAGACTTTTGGTCATTTGATTTGTTCTTCCTTCGACGAGCATGGCTTGATGGTTCACCATTTTCAACACGCTTGGAGTTTTCTAACAAGGTGTCAAACCCTACATCAATATGTTTTTGCCAATGCTCGATACCTCTTTGACTGCTATCGAGGGCCTGAGCGAGGCGTTTGGTTCGAGCATCTGCCCTTCGTCGATGTGCTTCTTGTTCCAGGTAGGTATTGTGAAAATATTCATTTTCTGATGCATGCTCAAGTAGTGCTTGATGCGCCTTTTCGGCCACCTCAAGTTGCTTTCTCGCCTCGGAATATTTTGATTTCATCATCGAGTGTTCTTCTTGGTTATCTTTTCGACTATCGACCCATTCCTCATGCTTCTGAATTAGAGCTTTCATTTCAGCGATGTATTTTTGTTCGGTTTTATGATTCCCCGAATTAGTTTCAAGTTCATGCTCAATGGCTTTTAATTTCTCATCAAGTTTGTTTTGAGCCCATTCTGGGTTCGCCTTTTGCACACCGCCGGATGAGGAAATTTTATCTCGCAGTTCACCTGCTTGTTCGAACAGTTTTTTTGCAGAAGTTCGTGCAGTATTACGTTCTTTTTTCAGGTTTGCAACCTTCTCATTGAGACCATCGCGCTGTTCCTTCGCACTACGGGCAAGTGGTTCTGCTGCTCGCAATTCTTCTTGGCGAGCATCAAGTTGTTCAGGAATCGTTTCAGCAAGGCGTTCGCGACGATGTAAAATTGACTTCGCCAGTAGGGCGGGAGTCATTTCAAGCAACTCTTCGGGACGCATACAAGGTGCGCCACTCTGCAACCTTCAATAAACATGGCGTAGTGACTTCTTTTGGAGTGAAAGTGAAGAACCCCCGTGTCAAGGGGATTGTATGGGCAGGGGTCAGGCTGGCAATCCGAAGGCTGTTTCCTTGTTTATTTCCGCTTTGTTTATGACCTGCTTATTGCCACTAGTTAGTGCCGCAGGTGGCGGCGCAGTCATTGAAGTAAGCACATTCTCACTACTAGACTTTGAGACAACTGAGCAATCGACATACGACTTGAATTTTACAGTGACAGAAGTTCTTTCAAACAGTGCAGATATCGAAGCGATAGTTGAACTCTCCTCACTGGATGGGACCGTTTTTGATTCATTGAGTCAAAACCATACGCTCACTGCGGATTCGAGCCAAGTTCTAGAATTTAGTTTGACATCAATTCCATATGGATACACTGTCGTAAACGTAGAAATCATCGGTGAAGTAGGTTCGCCAAATTCGAATCAAACCCTTTCACTCAATAGAACCATTCATCGGTTACAGCCAATTGACATCTCTTTGGCAAGCGAGGGTCAGATTCTTTTGAATGGACTCACATCATTAGGCACCCTCACAGGTAATGTCTCGCTACATGATGGAGATTATCTGCAGACGCAGATCGCTGTGATTAATGATGGTGACTTCTCATGGGCGGGATATCTCTCTTCATCACTGTCTTCAGCGACCATGTACGATAATCAAACCTCATCTCTATTCACAGTGGCTCCATTATCAAGCACCGTAGTTCAAATCAACAGCACAATTGCATTATCGGAGGGCACATCCACTCTAATGTTACAGTTAAATGACTCTGGAGATGGAAACATCGCGGATGAATTGCACCAAATTTCATTTGAAGTTGGACCGCCTCCTTTGCCATATCTCGCCGTTTCTGTTGAATTCCTTTCTCCTGAGGCTGTAGCAGGAGATGAAATTTCGTGGAACCTCAGTGTATCGAATTCAGGGCAACTTGACTACCAGGGACAACTAATGTGCACCTTTGGCTCAGAAATTCTATTTGATGCAACGATACAAGTGGCTCAAACGTCCTCCATTACTGAACTCTTGACTTCAACATCTCGTCCAAACCTCTTGGTGTGTTCAATGAATGGTATGCGAATCGATGATAATTCAGTTACCGATGTATCATGGGACTATGCCATTGAATCAGCAGCTTTTGAATCAGCAGGTTCGAGTATTCCCGCCTTGCTCAATGGTCCATGGCACCAAGGAGATATGGCGATATTTTCCATGTTGGTTCGAAACCATGGTGAATTGCCGGGAAGCGTATCACTGGTTTGTGAATCAAACGGCGTCTATTACTCAAGTAATGTCCTCTTGCTCGACATCGATGCTGCGGGTGAAGTAACACTTGAAATGCCTATGACTTTAGGAGGTCAACAAGAAGTGAATTGGTCACTCTTTTCATCAGATGGTTCTATTGATTCAGGAATGAATGGGATGATTACAGTACCAGTTGCAGAACAACAAACCCTCGTCCCAAAAATCACATCAGTCACCTGGGATGCAGAAAATGGAGTTCAACTCGACTGGTCGCTTGAAATGAGTGAAGGCATCGACAGACCAGTTCGAATACGCCTTGGATACACCTATTCAGGATTGGAAGCCTATCCAATTGATTATGATGTAACTCTTTCCTCAGGCCTCTCCACAGGAACTCTGGCCCTCGGGTTTATTGATGCTGACCGGGTGTCAATTCGAGCAACTCCACTGAATTGGACAACTGGTTTTGGCTTTTCGAGTCATAGCCTAAGCGTGCCTAGCGACCGTCCATCATACGGGTTGGATTTTTCCCCAATTTCAGTTCCTAACCGGCCATTGCCAGGAGAAACTGGCTCGGTAACGGTTGTTGTGAGTAATTCAGGTGACATTGACGGTCGAGATGGATATCTAGTACTTTCAACCCAAGGAGGGGAGTTTTTAGGCGAACAATCAACCACTGCAATATCCTCTAATTCGGAAGTAAATTATCAATTTACATTTGAGTGGCCAGATTATCAAAGTGTTTCACTCAAAGCCATTTGGGTTGTTGGAAGTGAAAGTTTTGAAGAGACCAACACCTTTCAATCTGGAGAAGTCATCGTAGAAGAGGCTTCATTTTCCATTCCATGGGTGGGGATTTTCGGAGGCGTAATGATGGCAATTGCCATTGGCGCCTTTATTCGGATATACCAAAATCGACAAATTGCCCCTTCGACCCCGAAGTCTGCTGAGAAAAAACCCACCTCTAAATCAAGTGATAATATCCGTACTGAAAACGTTGAAAAAATACAAGTTGGTTGTCCTGAATGTGCTCGACAATTACGTGTGCCTTCGAATTATGGAGGCCAAGTTCGATGCCCAGATTGTTCAACAAGTTTTGAAGTCCAACCACGGGTAGATACTTCGAACGAGGATGACGCATCAGAAGAAATTCAAGACATCGAGGAAGATGGGAAAATTGAACTACATTGCCCATCATGTGAACAATCACTCCGAATACCGGAGCATTATCGAGGGTCAGTTCGTTGTCCTTCATGTGAGGAAGTATTTTCTGCTGAACAAAACAATATAGAATAAAAAGTGAGGGTACATCATGAATGGTCATTTCCGAGAATTCGAGGATGAATATCTTGAAACGATGTATGAGTTTTTTGAAAAGCAACCCTTGGAACCTGTTCGCAATGGAGATTTAGCCAAGGCTTTGGGCGTTTCACCAGCATCTGCAACAGAAATGGTTCAAAGGTTGGCTGGAAAAGGTATGGTGGACTATACTCCCTACAAAGGGGCAACTTTGACCGATAAGGGTATGGCTCATGGCAGGAAAATGAAACGCCGCCACAGGTTGGCAGAAGTATTTCTTGCGGCTCTTTCTTTTAATGGGGATACTCATGCGACGGCTTGCCGATTAGAACACGCAATTGACGATGATTTGGAAGTTGCTTTATCGCTACTTCTTGGGCAACCTAAACTTGACCCTAGTGGTCGGGACATACCAACAGCCTCGTCTGAAATATCGAAACGCATCTCCTCATCCAAAACACAACTTATTTCTCTTGAATCTATGGACATTGGCGCAACTGGCCGCCTAGAAGCAGTTTTTCTAAATTCTGATGACAGTGATGTTCTCGAACAATTTGGCGTTTCTATTGGAGTCGATGTGACACGAACGGCCACAGGTTGTGTTATTGCAGAAAACCTTCCTGCAAATATTTCCTCCGACTTAGCATCGAAACTCCTTGTTCGCATCTCTCGAGGTTCAGATTGATGCAAGGCTTTAGTGTGAGTAATTATTGGGGATTACATGGTCGATGCTGATTCTCCCGATTCAGTGGATGCAGAATCCGCTGAAAATACAGAAGAAGGTATCCTAGGTTCTGAAAGGTTCTGGTATGCCATAGACCGACAATTGCTAGGGTTTGGTCTTAGACTCGTTCTCATTCTACCGGCATTTTCTATTCTAACATCATTTGGGGCCCTAGCATTTTCTTCAAGTTCACCACAATGGTGGGGGAAGATTGAACCAACGCTTGGAATGAGTTTTGCAATGGCTCTCACGACCCTAACCCTCATTATCCTTCTTGGGTACATTTTCGCTCAGATTTTCCATCGCCACCGAGTGGAATTGTCCATTACAAATTTTGAGAAAGAAGTTGAGCGTTTGAATAAAGAACACCTTTCAGTACAGTCGTTGCATGGTTATGAGGGGCTTGCAGACCTCTTGAACAGTTCTAGAGCCAAACATTCGTGGGCGCTTTCATTTGGCCTCATGTCAGTATTTCTCTTGAGTGGGATATTTGTGTTTGATATCGCCTCCATAAATGGGCGTATCCTTTTGCTCCTCTCCTTTTCTACACTCGCCCTTTCACTTGGACAACATATTCCAACACGTTCACGCCCATTCAATATGGATGAGAGAACAGGTCTATTGAATGCGTACACTCCACCAATTCACCCTTCAACCTTAGAAATGGTGTTTGATGATTTGGTAAAAACACACATGGACCCCCTACTTCGTTCCGAATACGAAGTGTATTCAAAAGAAATTGAAAAGCGTTTCCAGAAAGGTATCGACCCTCGTTTTGCTCGTGAAAAAATACTGATGACACTCTATCGTCATTCTAAAGGGCTCGATTTCAAAACAATGGAATCAGAATTATCTGAAGTCCTTACTGAAAAAGGAATGGACCTCGTACAAAACCATCCCGTGTTTACGATGGAAGAATGGCTTTCAATCATCCATCATATTGAACAATCTTGCCCTGCATTTTTCAGAATGATTGGGCGTATCGAGGAGGATCTCGGAGCTGGTCGTTCAAGCACTTCTGCGGGAATTGTTTTCGAAGTCGATATGGAAAACGTTGTTCACGAACGAGCAAATCTATTTACCTTGATTCATAACCTTTCAGAAAAACCCCGAAATGTAGTTCTTCGTGTTCAATCCCCAGACTTCCGTCCACACGATTTGGCTATGACCTATCGCTTAAACCCCGGAGAACGAAGATGGTGGTCATCAAAGGCCCTACCACTCGCAGCAGAAGGTGATGAAGACGTACTTGGATTGATGTCGGGTTTACTTCGCGATGGGACCGTCGCTTGGCAATCACTGCTCCCAGAACGCTTTGGTGAAGCAACAGTATCTGTCCGTCTTGAAGAGCAAAGTGGAGATTTAATCATTGGTCGTCAAATCAATGTCAGGGTGAGGACAAAATATCTTGAGCGAATTCGCAACTTCAGTTCAGTCAGTGCAAGCCTCATTGGAATTCTCGGCATCTCACTTGGAATCTTCATAAAAATCAGTGAAATATTCGGCAATATCGGTGCTTAATTCACCTTATTTCCCATGGGTAGACTTGAAATGGGTAACTCTGTGCACGATGTATGCGCGGAAGACCTGATGATGCGACCCCAAGTCCAGATTCTGAACTTCGAGATGAACTTCAGGGCATGGAAGCGCGAGTTCGAAAGATGAGAAATACACGTAATTCGTTCAGTGAACAGGCTCGAACAGTTGCTGATAAACGCAATGCTGTTCAAGGCCAATACAAAGAACATCGTGAGAAAATTGACCTTGTTTTAACCGAAATGAAGGCAATTCGTGCGGAAATAAAAATGTTTAAAGAAAAGCGAAATGCTCTCCAACAACATCTCCGTGAAATTATCAATCAGGCCAAGGGCCGACGTGATGAGAAAGGTGAAAAGAAGTCTGCTACTGCGGAATATGCAAAACTTCAACATGAAGTTAGATCACTTGAAAACACCTTTGAAACCTCATCAGTAGGTCAAAAGAAGGAAAAGGAAATGATCAAGAGTATTAAGGAAATGAAAATTCGTATTGAAGAGCTCGCTCCTGAAGTCACTCATTTTGAAATGATAAAAGTTGACCTAAGTGATTTGGATTCAGCCATCAAAACGCTACGTTCTGAGGCTGATGCTGCACACCAGGAAATGCTTGGAGCCGTTGCCCGTGCTGATGTTTTATCACCTGATGTTGACGAAGCATTTGCCCATCGAGATTTCTTGAAGGCAGAAGGCGACCGACTTCACACAGAATTCCTTGAACTTCGTCAAAAGTCCGATGAGATGCATAACAAAATCACTGAACTCATGGTTGATGTCAACAAGGTTCGAGACAAATTGAATATGGCTCGGGATGAACGTAAATCATGGATGACTGACCACAATGCTTCGGTGAAGGCCGAAATGAAAACAGGTGCAGAATCCTCAGAAGTTGCTGATGATTTGGTTTCGACCCTCATGAATTCGGGTGGAGTTACATTTGGTGGAATTGGTGAAGGAGATAACGCATCTTCAGGAAAAAGAAAAGCCAAATCTGGCAAAAAGAAGTCGATGCGTAAAATCGACATTAATGCAACCCGTCGACGCTGAGGTATTGTTGTGTTTGGCGTTATAATGGCAGGGGGCCAAGGCTCCCGACTTCGTCCATTGACATTGACTCGTCCAAAACCGATGGTTGAAGTTCTTGGCCGGCCAGTAATTGATTTTGTTAAAGACGCAATGCAGGACGCATCAATCAAAACCATTGTTGTGACCACCGGATACCGTGGAGAGCAATTGGAACAACATGTAGAATCATGGAACACACAAGCAACTCCTGTCGAGGCTTGGGTTAATCAAGAATCGACTCCAATGGGGACTGCAGGTAGTGTTCGGCTTTTGGCAGAACACTTAACTGAAACTTTTGTTGTAGGCTCTGGAGATTCGGTTGCTTCTTTTGATATTAGTGCACTATTGGATGCCCACCGAGAAAGTGGTGCAAAAGTAACGATGGCACTGTGGGAAGTTGAGGACCCAACGGAATTTGGAATCGTTGGCCTTGCTCCATCTCACAATGGTGAGTTGGACGGTCTACTTCGAGAAGGCTACATTTGTCGGTTCAAGGAAAAACCAACTGCTGAGGAAGCCTTTAGCAATGTCATTAATGCTGGACTATACATCATTGAACCAGAAGTCTTAGCACTCGTCCCTGAAGGTGAAAAATTTGATTTCAGCAAGCAACTCTTCCCCATGGTTTTGGAAAAGGGTTGGCCAATGTATGCAAAAACCATCGATGGAGTTTGGTTTGATGTTGGTCATCCTTCTGAATTAATTCGTGCTCAACACACACTCATTGAACAACGAGAGAACTTGCCCTTTCCCCTCCCTAAAGGCGTTTTTCAAGATAACAGTTTTGTGGCGGAAGACGCACAAGTAATGGGCTCATTGGAAGGGACAGTTGTATCATCTCGCAGTGTGATTGGCAGTGGTTCTCAACTCACTGATGTTTTGGTAATGCCAGATTGTACAATTGAAACCGAATGTGTGTTGGAAAATACAGTGCTTGGCAAAGGTGTCTCAGTTGGCTCAGGTTCCAATTTGAAAAATGTCATTATTGGTGATGGAATGATTCTGGAGAAAAACAGTATATTTGAAAATTGCCGAATTCCAGCAAATCAATAATCAAGCCGGCATGTTACTTTAATACCTTGCCAATACCCCATGTAACTAATGTCAGCCGACACGACTCCTAACCGTAGTTACGACCGTTCTTGGGAAGAAATCGAAGAAATGCTCAATCGAGCAGAAATCAAGCGTAAGGAGTGGAAAGCTTGGTTTGAAGAATGTCGGAAGAATGAGGATAGAGATGGAATGAAAGAGGCTGCTCGTAATCATAAGGCTCTCGACGGAGTTGTAAAAACACTCAGGTGGACACTTGGAGAAGAAGGCGTTCCAAATCCTTTGGATTGATTACCAACCACGTTGATCGTATCGAACATCGAGTGTTTCGAGTTCATCGCCTTTCATCGGTTTTCCGAGCATCATGGCCATGGCTTCTGTTACTTTTTCGGCATTATCATAGTGTGCAGTTGCCAGAACAATTGCATCAGCCATGGTTTTTGGGTCAGATGATTTGAAGATTCCAGAGCCGACAAAGATTCCATCCATGCCAAGGCGCATCATGTGTGAAGCATCAGCAGGTGTAGCAATTCCACCAGCCGAGAATGTCACGACCGGAAGTCGCCCCATATCCTTTATTTCGAGAAGAATTGATTGAATATTGTCGCGCATATCATCATCTATGGCGCCAAACGGTGTCATTGGGTAAAGCCCAGGCATTTCTGAGGCATCGGCAAGAACATTGTATCGTTGAACAATCATATGGGTGACTTTAGAAATCCCCTCTTCCTCAAGCGATTGAATTTGTTTTATTTCTTGGTCAATACGACGTGCATGGGTCACTGCTGCAACAAGATTTCCAGTCCCAGCCTCTCCCTTTGTACGAATCATTGAGGCACCTTCGTAAATTCGCCGAACAGCCTCTCCCAATCCAGTTGCACCACAGACAAATGGAATTGAATAGTCGTTTTTGTTGATGTGAAAGTATGGGTCAGCAGGAGTGAGAACTTCGGACTCATCAACCATGTCAACGCCCATGGATTCGAGAACTCGTGCTTCACCTTCATGGCCAATACGTGCTTTTGCCATGACTGGAATTGAGGTACAATCGAGGATGCCTTGAATCATCTCAGGATGACTCATTCGGGCGACTCCACCATCGCGGCGAATATCTGCTGGAACTCTTTCTAATGCCATGACCGCGACAGCTCCAGCCTCTTCAGCAATAGCCGCTTGGTCTGGATTGACAACATCCATAATGACGCCACCTTGTTGCATACGGGCAAAGCCACGCTTGAGCAAATCACTGCCATTTCGTAGTTGGGAAAAGTCGGTATGAACCATGCCAATCATTCACTCCAAGGACACGCCCTTCAAGAACATTGGTTCGCAACAGCGCGAAAGGAAAAAAGAGATTTACTTGGGTAAATCAATCATCGGCAAGGACAGGAGAATCTCCCTCTGCGATTTCAGCATCGACCGATTCATCGGCATTGCGGTCAATCCATGCTTCTTCGCCATCTGGGACATCAGTATCAGCAAAAATAGCATCAACAGGACATTCAGGAATACATGCGCCACAATCTATGCATTCATCGGGGTCGATGACCAAATATGTGTCTGCTTCTCTAAATGCTTCAACAGGACAGACTGCTACGCATTCTTGGTACTTGTGATCTACGCAGGCTGTGGTTACGACGTGGGTCATGATTATTCCTCAAACAATCCCATACAGTTGTTCTACATGAAGTCTTTGAAATAATTAGATGACTAATTATGTGCATCAATCCACTGTTGGCCATAATATTTCCATTGTTCCATTGTCCACCCATCAGGCAGGCCTTCAGCAGGTACAGGTGGAGAAATGCTTTGACTCAATGGAGACACTACCGGCACAGGAGCAGAAGTCTGTGAGATGGGCAAATCAATCATTGAACTAACTTCGGAAAATTGATTTGTAGAATCTTGGATTCCCGACTCTAAAAAGACTATATTTTTCTTCAAATCATCTTCTTCTACCTTATTTGAAAAAAGTTGTTGACTTAGGAGGTACAGCATTAACCAAGCGCCAGAAAACATCAGGGCAAACGAGAATAGTAATCTTAGAGTTATTTTTGAGTTGCCATCATCTGATTGAATTTGAGATGATGATTGAGAGCCATCATCACCAGTAGTGTCTAAGTCCGAACTATTGCCTGAGTTATCAGATACATTATTCTGGTTGGTAGTAGCATTATCTTGGCCTGAATCACTTGTATTAACAGTTTCATTAGAACCATCTGGTGTTGTATCACATCCATCTGGTGTTCCATCATTGTCACGGTCTGCAGAGTCATTGAAACCCTCACATTCATCGAGATTATTGGCAATCCCATCTTGGTCAGAGTCGATTAAGACATCACAATCATCTGGAATCGAATCATTATCCACGTCTATACTGTCATCGAATCCTGGACATTGGTCGAGCAAATCTGAAACCATGTCAAAATCGCTATCAATCAAAGAATCGCAACCATCTGGAATCGAATCATTATCTACATCAATGGTATCATTAAAACCCGGACAAGAATCTATAGCATCGCTGACTCCATCGCCATCAGTGTCAATGTTGGGGTCACAACCATCTGGTATTGAATCATTATCATTATCGGTATAATCATCAAATCCAATGCATAGATCATAGGGGTCATTGACACTGTCTCCATCAGAATCATCAATGCAACCGTCGCCATCAATATCCCATGGAATTGAGTCTTCGGTTGGGCAAAGGTCAGTCCAAGTTTCGAGATAGGTTCCAGGAGTCAAATCCCTACCATTGAACCCGACAAAATCTTCAGCATATCGCCGAGATTTGAAAACTGGATTGGCTAAGGTTCCCGCACTGTTTCCAGCGGGAATTTCTTCACCTTGGGTAAGTGCACCACTATTGATTATAGGATTGATATAATGCCATACGATTTCACCGTTCAAATCAACTTCATAGAGAGTGCCTTGAGTTCCGAAAGTGACCAAAGTGTTTCCATTCGGTAATCGCTCAGCACCTGAAATCGATTGTGCATACATGTCTGGGCCAAGGTCCCAAGACCAACTTGGAGCATTTGGCCCCCAAGTTCCGTTAGCTTGAAGGGGGTAATTGCCATTCACTAATTCAGGTTGAATAACATCAACTGATGAGTAACTTGGTGAACGTCCTCCACCGTTATTGAATACCAAAATGTCACCTGCACCTTCGCGCCCTTGTTCAATCCACTGCGTATCGTGTTGGCCAAACAATTGCTGGTCGCTTGAGAGACCTGAATCATAGGCTTGTGGGTTTCCCCATCGATAGAGAAAGTCTCCTCCTTTACCAGAATTACCACCAGTGTGTCCTGCGGCTTCAGCAGTTGTTGTACTGTGGTCGATGATGTATAATTCGTTGGTGTTTTTACAGGACAATAGGATTTGGTCAAGAACAGCATTGTAATCTATGCCGTTACAATGCATCCAATCAGCTCTGCCAGCCTGATTTCCGGTCGCACCGATGAAATTGATGTCGAGCAATTCTGGATGGTCTGCAACTACACCATAATTGTCAACAGTTACATCATAGTCCTGAATCAAATGGTCCCAAGCATGCCATTCCCAAACAATGTTTGCTTGATTATTTGACAGTGGTTCAATCTCAATGATGTGGTCTGGCCATACATTACTGCTGCCACCTGGTGCATCGCTTGCAATGGCGGGGTCTCGGCCAGCTTGTTCGGCTTCCTCTTCCATTTTATCTTCCCAAGCAATAGCAAGGATATTTCCATTTGGCATTGGTTCAATATCGTGATGGGTGATGTAATCCATCGAGGAATATTCCCAAGACCACTCAGCAGTCCCATCCCAGCCTATTCGTTCTATTTTTCCTGCAGTGCCGCCTCCACTAAAATCGCCAACTGCTTGTTGGGCGATGTTTGCGGTTCGAAGTAGGTCTCCATCATCGAGTAGATATGCGGCAAGTCCGGGGCGATGACCGCCTGGAGATTCCCAAGTGTGAACTTCTCGTCCATGAGTATCAATCAAGTAACTGGTAGTTGATGGCATAGGTGAAAATAGAGTATATCCAAGACTTGTGGCATTTGAACACGATATTAAGCCCATTGTCCATGAATCATTGCGCTCTGCATGACAAGTTGGCGGCTCATTGATTTGTATTCCCTCAGAAGAAGAGCCCGATGGAAGGGCGACCAAGCACAACATCATCATCATAGCGAGTATGATGGCGCGTAGCCTGACATCCATGCCGAATGCTCTTTGCAACAGGCTTTCAACTTAATGCTGTGGCGTCGTTTTCGAAAATCAATCATCCTGATTTGCTTTTTCCTTTGCCTTTTCTAGAATATTTTTGCATTCTTCAATCGCAACCTGTCCCGGATAAACTTCGATTTTAGTGTGACATTTGATGGTTTCAACTTGGCCAGGCGTTGCTAGAAGAACTTCTCCATCGATGAAGGCATTGAAATCTAGGCGAAAGTGCAGAGTATTGTTTTCATCAAACCGAGTTTCAGTTTCATCGAGTAAAAATTGAAGGTTTTCGACACCGATTCTAGATAGTGATTTGAGCGAGTCTGCTTTCTTTTTACACACTCCGGAGACCATATGCAATTCAGAACCGTGATAGGAGGTTGTACGCTCGATATCAATCAATTCTGGATTGCCAACCAGCCATGCAATAGCATCAGCTACTACAGTTTCATCAGCGACGCCGCTCGCCGTCGCTCGCCAAGTGATATGATGGAGGCCCACGCCCATGGGGTTGACTTCATGCTCATGAGTTTACCGAATCGATGCGTTGGAATGCATGGAAATGTAGGATAAACATGAATTGAACGAAGAGGCTTCTTCAAATAGGGGAGGTGAGTGGCCGAGTTGCAAGTGGGGTAGCCCCCGCAAGACATACACCCCGAGATGATACAATGGCAAAAAAAATCAGTGTGAAGGCACGTGCAGCAGCACGTAAGCAGCGAGACAAGTGGAAGAACAAGATTTGGTACACTATTCGTGCGCCTCGAACACCATGGGATTTTAAGAAAATTGGAGAAACTCTGGGAGAGTCTGATGAACATATCCTCGGCCGTGTCTATGAAATGACACAACAAGAATTCAATGGCGATTTTACGAAGATGCACGTTATTCTTCGTTTCCGTGTCCACGAGTGCGTTGGTCAAGACGCACTGACGACCTTTATCGGTCATCATCACCAAACCGACCACATCCGACGTCAAATTCGCCGCTACCGTGGCAAGGTTGACGATGTTGTTGATGTCGTTTCTACCGACGGATATCTTGTCCGTCTCAAGCCGCTCATCATAACACAAAAGCGTGTTCAAACTTCGGTCAAGCAGGCTATGCGCTCCAAGGCTCGTGATTTGATTATCGCTTTTGCTTCCAAGGCAACCTATTCCAAGATTCAAACACAAATTCTTGATGGAACACTTGAAGAAGAAATCCGTAAGGTAGTGAAGCAAATTTATCCGGTAAAGTCGGTCGCTATTCGTAAGAGCCAACTGCTCCAAGCCGGTGTTGTTGCTGAAAACGGTAAAACCCTTGACGAAATTCACGCAGAAGAAGCACGTTCTGATGCAGAACTCAAAGCAAAGAAAGCAGCAGCCCTTGCAGCAGCAATGGATGATGAAGATGAAGAAGAGGGTGATTCCACTCCTTCAATTATCGATGCTGCTGAAGCAATGGAACCTGCTTCAGAAAAGAAACCTGCTGAAGAAGCACCTGCTGAAGAGGCACCTGCTGAAGAAGCACCTGCTGAAGAGGCTGCACCG